>NZ_DAORXT010000074.1:0-14353 GCF_035371925.1 Acetivibrio sp.
TACTACAAGAATTAAGGAATAAATGTTATTAAATGGAATGAAAATATGGAATTTTAGAACCGACTTTATTATATGGAAAGAATTGGGGAAATGGTCCTAAGGCGAGAAGGGATAAGGGTTTGAGGGAAAGTCGTTTGGAGCGGAGTTTATTTTAAATATACACGTGTTGTATAATTCAAATAAAGTTCACTCCGTAATAATAAAGTTCGCTCTATAAAAATAAAGTCCGTTCCAAAATCCCGCAGCAGATGCAGGAGAAAACCTGCTTGGCTGCGGGATTTGATTTTTTGTAGGGAGAGTTAAGGGGTAAGTAATAAGGCTGAAGAAAACGATTTGAAAGGGATTGAGAGTATTATATATTGAAAAAAGAATAGAAAAAGCACGTGAGGAAATGCAACCATATAATTTTGCCCCTTGCAACTTACCCCTATTTGGAACCGACTTTATTTAAAAATTGTTACAAGAATTAAGAAATAAATGTTATTAAATGGAATGAAAATATGGATTTTTAGAATCGACTTTATTAGATGGATGAAATTAGGAGAATAGGGTTGAGGTTAGATGGGATAAGAGTTTGAGCGATTTCGCTTTGGAGCGGAGTTTATTTTAAATATACATTTTGAACGTTTTGTCTGTCTTAATTTCTGGTTTCATTATATAAATATTGAGAGAAGTGAGATGCTTATTGATTTTATTCATTTATTTAGATATAATTTTGATGTTCTGTAACTTGTTATAAATTGAGTAAGAACACCAAAAATGTGCCAGCAACTGGCAGTAAAGAAATAGGTAAAGGAATGAACATTGAAAATTGAAAAAAGTTTAGTTGATAGGAAGAGTTTACCTCCACAAAATGGTAATGCTTCGCTGAGCATAGGAATAAGGAGTTAATTTCCTATGGATTTAGCTACAGCTTTTGGTAACATAAATTCTTATAGACTTTAGCTAAGTCTTTTGCATATTGGAACATGCAAATCAAAGAATTTCTCACAAAGAAGTTTTTCGTATCCCTGAATAAGGGGACTTTAATCCGTTATTGAGCACCGTATGGCTGATTAAGGATTTTGACACGTGCCTTCATCTTAAGTTTTAAGCATCTGGACACTTGTGTAAATCAGCGGATGCCATCTTCAATGTGAGCTTAGACTGCCTTTCCATAGCTGGATTTACAACCAGGATTGTCACATTTATGCTTTTTCGCCAGTTCCTTAGAGCCATTTTCAGGCATCTTTACTTATGTTTTCTATTCTTCTTATCAATACTCCGGTAATAATAAGATTCAATATCTAAAGAATACGATCAACTGTGCCGGTTCGTGTATATGTATGGATAATGTTTCTTAATCCTATATGGGAACGAATTGTGAAAATGTTGCCTGATGTTAAGCATAGGCTCATGTATCGAATTATATACCGGATATTGCTAAAGAAGAAAGTACCGGATCTTACTGCTTTAATGAAGATTACCTGAAGGTAAGGAGAAAGAGTTATCGAGGAGACTAATCAAAATCTGATGAAGTTTTTGATTAGTACGAGAAGCCGGAGTTAAGCGTATTTGTATTTCAAAGCCCGGGGCGGGAGAAAGTCAAGAGAGAGAATATAACTTAAATATTATAATATTAAATTTAGGGAGGAAATCAATAATGTATGCAAAAAAGAGACTGCTATCATTTGCTATGATGATTTTTTTTATTTTTACTCAGTTTTTGATTGTGGGAGCGGAAACACCAATTGGTTTTAATGGCTTTAATGACATTGAAGGTCATTGGGCACATAGTTTGATCGAGTTGAATGCTAAACGAGGAAGAATTGCAGGTTATGAAGACGGAAGCTTTAGACCGTCTCAAAGCGTTACCAGGGCGGAATTTGTAACAATGGCAAACAAATTCTTTGGTAAAAGCGGCGGTGAAGAATTTGGATGTTCCTTCACGGACGTAAATGAAGACGATTGGTTTTTTGCAGATGTGGCTACTGCCGAAAAAGCCAGATACATCAGTGGTTATCCTGACGGTACCTTTCGTCCGAAAGCGTTAATTACCAGAGAAGAAGCCGCTGTAATTTTATGCAGGTTGATAAACTTTGATCCCATTTTAAATGCAGATAAAATTAAATTTACCGATTCAGAAAGCATTTCACCGTGGGCTTTAGGGTATGTAAACAGGCTGGCTTATGATAACATGATTAAAGGATACCCTGATAATACGTTCATGCCTAAAAACCCTGTGACCAGAGCCGAGGCTGTTGTTCTTTTGAATAATGCACGTGTAAGTTTGATGGAACCACCTATATATACTCCACATATTACGGACTCATATAATGTGAGCCCGTCACCGTCGGAAACGGCAACACCTTCACCTACACCCTCAACTACACCTTCTCTTACACCTTCACCTACTCAGAAAAAGGCGAGTGATAAACAAACGGGTAGTGATAAACAAACGGAAAAGGAACCGTCAAAAACCTATGAACCGACTCCCGAAGTTGTTAACAACAACGCTCCTGAGATTGATGCCGTTCATGTTTCTACATATACCGCATATAAAAATGAAAAGGTTAGATTAACCGCTTACACTTATGATGCCGATAACGACATATTATCCTATATCTGGAGTGCGGAGGGCGGAACGGTTGAAGGGAATTCAGAAACGGCTGTCTGGACTGCTCCTGAATCACTGGGAGTATATAATATTACATTAAAGGTCTATGACTAAAAAGGAGGAAACGCGTCAACATCCTGCACCATAAAGGTGGTTGAACCTGTCTATGGTATGGCTGATCCCTTGGATTTAATAAAGGATGATGGTGACGAAGACGGTGATAATCTTTTGAATTCCGAAGAAAAACTGTTTAGAACAAATCCCTTTATCAGCGATTCTGACTATGACGGACTAAGTGACTATGAAGAGTTGAAGGTATACGGTACCGATCCATTGAAGGCAGACTCCGATTCCGACGGAATTTTGGACGGTGCGGAGGTTATTCTTAAACTGGATCCCAATAAAGAGTCCAGCGATAATGTTTTGAAAGACGGCGAAAGAGTAATTGATTTTAAGAAAGACTTCATTGTTTCTGTGAGTGATTCGGTATACTCATGGGTTAGAACATCAATTTCTTCTATGTCAGATGAAACAATCACATTTTCACAGCTGTTCGAAGAAGAAACCTCTTTGGCAATAAATAAAGAGACTAAGGGAACTATAGAAATGAGCGGCAGCGGGAATCTGATCAGCGACATTAAGATAAGTACCGTTGACAATCCTTTGTTGTGTGCACGACCCAATGTTGTGGGGCTGCCGATTAAAATAGAAAGCAAATTGTTGAATGGACTGAAGCCTAACGATATGACCGTTACATTGTTCTATGATCCTTCTGAGGTTCAATCGAAAGGCATCGATGAGAACGACCTTCGGTTATACACCTATGACCCTGTAAGCAAAAAGTGTTCACCGATTAAAAATTCAACAGTTGATGTTGAAAACAATACAGTAACTACAGTTTCATGTGAAATGTCAACTTATGTTATGGGAGTACAACTGGAGGATACGGATTTTACAAAAATAAATCTGTCACTGGTTGTAGATATGTCGGAAAATATGCTTGGAGTCGATTATGAAAATACATACCGGTGGAAGAGGCAGTTGGAAAATGTAATCTCGGCGGTGAATGATGTATCGACGGTATCATTATTGCAATTTACGGGTTCGTCATATACAATTCAGGAGCTTACAAGGGATAAGTCCACCGTACTTCATCTGTTAAACGATATGGAGTATGCTTATATTCCTGAGAAAGGAGACCTCTTGAGCGGTTTTGCGGAAGGAATCAACGTGCTGGATGATGCAGCTGACGGAGCTAAAGTAATGCTGATTTTAACAGCCACATATAACAGCAGTCAAAAGAGAGAACTGGTTGACCTGGCCAATCAGGCGGCTTCTAAAGGAATTATTGTGTACATTATTGACGATACCCGTAATGGGAATGCAAGAGAGTTGAAGGAGATTGTATCAATTACGGGAGGACGTTACTTTCATATAGATTACCACTACAGCCAGGCTAACGATATTATCCTGGATTTAAATTCTGTTAAAGTTGACGAGAGTATTTCAATGAAAAATCTGAATTTTGCAATGGCAAGTTTAAGCATGGCTGCTTTACAAGCTCCTGCAAAGGAGTGGTCATTAAAACTTTACGATATAACAAAGGATAGCTGGAGTTTTAGAAATCATGGTTCATATTTAAGCCCGGGAGGATTGTGTGCAGGGTTTGTTACCACGTGCATAGGAAATTATTATCAAGTTTTGCCATTGTCTATCACAACAAACACCGCGATCGGAAATACTACATTAAGCGATAGTGCTTTGGAATATTTGGATTATGCTTCTTGGTCACTTGACTTTGATCCAACGCGGGTTTTTTCGCTGCGAGGTTCTCCTGTAGATGTTGATACCGAGTGGAGAGAAAATCGGATAGCATATAACCTGAGGTTGTTTGATGATATATTTGATTACGGTAAAGAACCAGTCGACATCAACATTTATAACCTGACACCTACAGATAATTTGAGTTCAACACAGGATACTTTATCGAATGTTCGTAATGTTTGGGGAGCATTCACAGATGTAAGGGAACATGCTGTTAGAAAAGCTATTGAGAGTTGGCATGTTATAGCCAATACAATGCTTCCAAATGAATTTTATCGTGTAAGATATGTTGCGAATGATGCAGTACCGATGGAAGTAGTTAAGTACATTGTTGATTCGTTAGATCGTGGAGATGTGCTTTATGTCGGTGTCGGAGCCGATATAGGAGGTCATGCCCTGCTGGCATATGATCAGGAATCCGATGAAGAACTCAATACCGTTACATTGCACATATATGATTGCAATACTCCTTACAGTGAAGACAATGATGACTGGATGAATTGTCGAGTTATCTTGACAAGAAATGAAGGACTTAATACCTACACCGCCACTTACTTGCCATGGCAGAGTTGGGCTCCTATAACGAGATTTAGTGTTATGAAAACCAGTGAATTACTAAACTATATGTATGAGAATTCCACATACCTTGAAAAAGTAACTTATAATGCGGACGAAGATTCATATACTTTGACGACAAGGTTGCCTGTTGTCGATACCCGCGTACAAAATTACGGAAATGAAGACAGCCCGGTTTGTGTTGTTGAAAGAATAAATGATACAAACTTTGTAATAAGACCGGTAAACGGGCTTGGAAAAAGGCTGAGAGATTGCGGTTTCCAAGTGGAGTTTAACATTCAAATCCATGATGGTTTCAAAGAATGGGTGACTGTTTTTGACCATCCGGAAACTCAGCTTTTTACGGATGTTTCAATATCGGATTGGTATTATGAATACATAAAAGAGGTTGTTAAAAACGGCTATATGCAAGGTACGGGCAACAAACGGTTTGAACCTGATTTGGTTGTAACAAGGGCACAAATAATTACGATTGCTTTAAATATGCAGGGAATTGACTACAACAATCATCCGGCCCTTGAAGAGCCTGGGGATCCTTTCACTGATGTGGCTCCGGGATCGTGGTATTACAAAGCGGTGAAAGTTGCCAAGGAATTAGGATATGTAAACGGATACCCGGACGGAAGGTTTGGTCCGAATGACCCTGTCCAAAGACAGCATGTGGCGACGATATTGGTTAATATCTTAGATTCGCTGAAAGAACCACCTGAAGGCTACTATGAATTGCCAATGTTTTCCGATGAAGAGGATATTTCCAACGGACATATAAGAGATGTGAAAAAAATAGCGTATAACCGTGGATGGGAGGGATTCTATACCTTTATTTCCGATACTCCGGAATTTAGACCGACGTTAAATATTAACAGGGCAGAATTTGCAAAAATCATATATAAAATTGCCACATTGGATGGTTACATGTATTAATTGAGGAATCAGGGGGGTATTGAAGTTGAAAAAAAGTACAGTTTGTTGAGTTTATTGGTAATTTTAGTATTTTTAATTTGTAATACTTGTGTATTTGCTGAAAATGCTATAGAGCAATCTGAATCTTCAAATGGCATAACGAGCAGCAACAATTTATCGAGTGTTGGATATATAACTTTGGAAAATGAATATATTAATGTAGCAATAAGACCAAACGGGAGGTTTACAATAGGAACCAATGAAGGCAACCCGGAAATTGCAACCGATAACCGCAAGAAGCTTTTGTATGGTTGGCCGGGCGGCGGTACGTCATACACCACCGTCAGGATTGACGGTATCGACTACTATTATGGCGGGGAAAATATTTCAACTCCCCCGCACAATATTGATGAGGAGTACCGGAATTCATCCGCAGCGAAGTATGGCAATGTTTATGTGCGACAGGACATAAGCCTGGTTGATGGAGGTTTTTCAGGCATGATGGATACTGTTGAAATCAAATACATTGTTACTAACAATGATACTATTCCCCATTATGTGGGGATAAGAATCATGCTGGATACGATGCTTGGAAGCAATGACTATGCACCTTTCAGGGTTCCAGGCATAGGGGATATAGAGACAACCACTACATTTTTAGGTGATGAAATTCCGGATTATTGGCAGGCAATGGACAGCCTTGTCAAACCGACGGTAGTTTCCCAGGGGACTAATATAAAATACCAGCAAAACCCGCCAGACAAATTTGTACTCGGAAATTGGCTTACTTTAGCTGAAAACATGTGGAATTCAAATTATACCGGTTATAACGGAGACAGTGCAATTGCGACTTATTGGGAGCCTAAACAACTGGCACCGGGTGAGTCAACAGAATACATAACATATTATGGTATCAGTAAAATTACCATTGCAGGAGATAAACCGCTTGTTGTTATTGTAAGCGGCAATACCAGCCTTAGTGCGACCGAAACAGGTTATGTTCCGAATCCTTTTACCATTACGTCATATATAACTAATAACACGAATGATACTATAAAAAATGTGATGGCTAAAATTATTCTGCCGGACGGAATAGTACCTTATACTGGAACCGATACTGATATAGTTATCGGAGATATGACAGCCAGGAGTCATAAACAAGTTTCATGGCAACTGTTTGCAGGGCAAATACCGGAGCAAAAAACTTTGGAGTATAAAGTTGTAGTCTGGGGAGATGATACGGAGCCCACTGAGGTGACCAGGCAAATAACAATTCCCGCTTCAATAAGTGATATATTTGATGATGGGACCGATAAGGAAAAATACAGGATTTTACGAGAGATTGGTAATGATTTTGAACAGGATATTACATCGAGAATTCATCGCAAACCGGAAATCAAAAATGTGAGAATAACGCCGGGGGACCAGGAAGGAGTATATGAACTGTATGTGGATGAATATTTCGTGGATACTTCAAAGGGAGCTTCTCCTTTCTTCTACTGGGCATCAACAAAGGGATATTTTGAAGATAAAAAAATTGATAACTATAGGAAAGTAATCTTTCACTGTGATGAAGGGACTTCCGGACAAAAGGTTAGTATTTTGCTGAAAATGGGTGACGGACTGGGAAATGTTGTATACAAGAAATTATATGTAGATGGTATCGGCACAACTTCTTCTGCCGGAACCCTTGAGGCAAAATTTACAAATCTGGTTGCATCGGTAAAATCATGGGATACCATGAGAATCAGGTATAATATTTCCTATACTGATTCGGAAGGCCGGCCCGTACCTGGAACCAAAGTAAGTCTGTATTATTCGTTGGATAATCAGGCTGAATGGAAACCCATTGCAAGGGATTTGGTAGGGGTCAACGGATACAACTGGATAGTTCCGGATTTATCGTCTTCAAATGCGAGAATCAAGCTTGTTGCAACGAATGATGGTGTAATAAAGGAAGTAATATCCCAGCCCTTTACCATTATGCCGGATATATACATAAAGGGAAAGGTTGTGGATCATAACGGAAATCCGATAGTGAACGCAAAAGTAATTATTGGGGACCGGTATACTTATACAGATGTAAACGGTTGTTATATAATTAACCGTTTATCGCCGGGAGTGTATTCCCTTAGGGTGGAAAAAGAAGGAGTAGAGTTTGAAAAGACTCAATACGATAATATTGTTCTTAGTTATCTGAACCGGAATACCACAAAGAACTTTTATGGGAAGCGGTAAGAAAAATAAAGTTTATTCATGAATATAACCTCAAAACCTACTGTGTTGTTAAGTTTTGCAATATTATGATTACACTTATTTTAGAGGTAATGTATATTGACTAATATAATAATTTAGTATAATATTATTAATCATAAAAATTGAATATATGGTGATGGAGTTCACCTGAATTGCTTAATGCTGATGACTCCTACAGGAATAAACAATATTGTACCTGTAGGAGTTTTTTGATATTTGTAGGGAGGTTGGCTTTAATGGCTGCAAGTTTAGCAATGATTTTATTGTTGGGGTTACCGGCAAAAAAGATGTTTGAGAAATTGAAATTGCCGGGTTTGCTTGGAATGCTTATATTAGGTGTCTTAATAGGACCGTATGGTCTTAATCTGCTGCAAAGGAATATGCTTCAAATATCGTCGGACTTAAGAAGTATTGCATTAATAATTATTTTATTAAGAGCAGGACTTGGACTTAATAAAGATGTTTTAAAGAATGTTGGTGTTCCTGCATTAAAGATGAGCTGTATACCCGGATTAATCGAGGGTTTATTTATTGCATTGGCATCTGTATATTTTCTTGACTTTTCATTTTCCCAGGGAGGAATGTTAGGCTTTATTATTGCTGCTGTTTCTCCTGCTGTTGTTGTGCCTTTTATGCTTAAGTTAATGGAAAGCAACATTGGCACGAAAAATGGGATACCGACTTTGATATTGGCTGGTGTATCTATTGATGATGTCTTTGCCATTACTGTGTTTAGTGCTTTTTGGGGTTTATACAGCGGCACTGATATGAATATAGGTATACAATTAATAAATATACCCATCTCGATTTTATTAGGTATTATGGCAGGAATAATTTTAGGGTTTGTTTTGATAAATATTTTTAAAAGATTTAACATTCGTGATACAAAAAAGGTATTGTTATTGCTTGGATTTTCTATATTACTCAATCAGTTGGAAGTTGTAATGAAGACGAAGATTCAAATAGCATCCCTCTTGGGAGTGATGACTGTAGGTTTTATATTGACGGAAAAACTTCCGGATGTAGGTAGGAAGCTATCCGATAAGCTCAATAAAATATGGGTATTTGCAGAAATATTATTGTTTGTATTGGTAGGAGCGGAAGTAAACGTAGGTGTGGCAATAAAAGCAGGTAAAATAGGGATACTATTGATTGTAATAGGTTTAATGGGAAGAAGCATAGGCGTAATAATATCTTTACTAGGTACAAATTACTCTTTTAAAGAAAAATTATTCTGCGTCATTGCTTATATTCCGAAAGCAACAGTACAGGCTGCAATGGGTGCTGTACCTCTGTCGATGGGGGTGGAATCGGGAGATGTAATACTGGCAATTGCAGTGTTATCCGTATTGATTACTGCACCGTTAGGGGCAATTGGGATTCACTATTCAGCGAAAAGTTGCTTTTAGAAAATAACTAGTATAAGCTAATAGAAGATGACAATGCTTTGAAATCGGTTGCAACACAAAGTTTCAGTTGCTGTAACTGCAGCAAAAGAAAGTTTTGATTTGGTTTTGGAAGGATTTCTGTATGAAAGTCAAAGACTTTATTAATGAGATTAACAGCATATATCCCGATATAGATAAGAATGAAGTGGCATCGGATGTCTTAATAAGCGAAAAAGAAAAGAGTTTAGGATATAAACTGCCGAAATCTTTTAAAACTTTTTTGAAGGAATTTTCAAATGGCATAATGTTATTGGATGCAGAGCCTATAGGAGGAGTCGGAGAAGACGATGATTCTCCTTGCGGGTCGATTTTTTTAGCTTCTTCTCAAATAAAGAAAAGTATTATCAACATAATTCCGACAAAAGAAACAATAACTCCTGATAAGCTAATTGCATTTTCACTGTATGATGCCATGGATTCGGCAAACAATTTCTGGGTATTTATCTGCGATAAGGAATATACTGATAATGAATATAGGGTTGGGTTGATCAGTCAATATACAGAAGATATTGTTGTAGTGTTAGATAGTTTTGAAGAATGGCTTACAGTGTTTTGGAATGCAAATAAGGATTCTGATGATGCAGTATCGGTATTTCATTCAATGTATAAAACCTGGGAAGAAAGAGAAGATTTATTAAGACCGGATTGGAGAAATCAGGATTAGGTTTTTGGTATGGATATGGATTTATGAATATAAATGTTGTGGAAGAGAACAATGTTAAAATCGCTGTTGTAAAAAGTAGCGATGTATTGATAACTGATGTGCAATCGGCACTGAATTTTATAGCGACTGTAGGGTTTGAAACAGGTTGTACGCGTATAATTTTGAATAAGTCGGCAATTTGCAATAATTTTTTGACTTGAGCACGAGACTTGCAGGAGAAATATTGCAAAAGTTTATTAATTATAATACTAAATAGCCATTGTAGGGGACTTTTCCGTTTATACAAGTAAGAGTTTAAAGGATTTTATTTACGAGTGTAATAAAGGAAAAGATATATTTTTCTTGCCTGATGAAAAACAGGCAATAGAAGACTAAGTAGGGTTTAGTTCTGTTGATGTACGTCATTAATAAAATGCAATAATCGATAAGCGTTTTTAATTACGTATTAGGGAGGCCTGCATGAATAGCGATAGGAGCATTGATGCCTATAAAAGATTTTATGAAGATATCAATTTCGACAGAGCAGGGTTGTTTGAAATATTAAAAAAGGAATATGGCTGCAATACGGTTTTATATCCGGGTTGTTCTATACATATAACACCTTCTTTTTATTTCCAGCATGTAGTATATCTGGACATTAGCAAAACAGCCAAGGATTTCTTTGATGATATTCATAACATTTTAAACTATATAAACAACATTAAAAAATATAAGCAGACTGCTTATGTTCAGTTTATTCATGCAGATTATACAAAACCGCTCCTGTTAAGAGAAGAGAATTATGATTTACTGGTTGCACTATATGCCGGAGAGATTATTAAGTCGTGTAAGAAATATGTCAAGCCCGGTGGCATTATACTAACCAATAATCACCAAAAGGATGCAGAAGAGTCATTAAAGGATCCATCAATTACTTTGGATGGATTGATTTATAAAAAAGGAAAGAAATATTTGATAGAGAAAAATAACGTTGGTGATTTTAAAGATATATTTAAAAAATACGGTAATACAAAAAAAGATATGAAAAATTCCGCTAATGGATTGGAGTATGTAGATAATCAATGTTACTTTGTATTAAGGAAGAGTAAGTAGGATTATTATGCTATAAAAGCCTTCAGTTAAAAGACTATTTTATTTTTTTATCGCAAATTGCGGTATTAAATTGGCAAGATAAGCTCCATGAAAAACAAATATATGGAGAAGAAAGGATATTTACTAAGTGCTGGATTTAATGTGAAAAGCTCGGATCATAGAGACTAATAAAACTGTTATTTCAATAAACTACGAAACTGATACCGGACAATACGGAAACATGCTGAGGGAATGGTTTTACTGAGTTGACATTGGGAAAAAATGTGTTAATATTGTATAGTGTATACTAAATGGATAAATTTAAAAGTGAAAAGATAAAATCATTAAACAAAAATTAAAAATAAATTAAAGAGAAGGAAATGTTGATATGAAAAACAGAGAACTATTTTCCCAAATAAACCAAGTAATTGCTTCTAAAGATTCTGAGGTGGCTGAACTTATTTCAGCAGAGAGTTATCGGCAAAGAAGTACAATTTGCCTTATCCCTTCAGAAAACTATGTTTCTGCCGAGGTGGCTTTGGCGTTGGCTTCACCTTTTACAAACAAGTATTCTGAAGGATATCCGCATGTTTGGAAGGAAGGCAACTTAATCGACAAAAACGGAAGGTATTATCAGGGACAGGAAAATGCCAATAAACTTGAGAAATTGGCTATTCAGAGAGCTCTTGAGTTGTTTACGGATAATCCGTCAGCTTATCATGCCAATGTGCAGGCAATCAGTGGAGCACCTGCCAACCTTGCAGTGATAGGAGCTTTCCTGAAACCGGGAGACACATTAATGGGACTTGCTCTTGATTACGGAGGACACTTGACTCATGGACATAAAGTTAGTGTAACAAGTCATTATTACAATGCCGTTCACTATACACTGAATGAAGAAGGAAAACTGGATTATGACGAAATTGAAAGACTGGCGGAAGAGTATAAGCCAAAACTTATAATTTCAGGAGCAACAGCTTACCCGTTGAAAATTGATTTTGAGCGTTTTGGCAGAATTGCAAAAAAGGTGGGTGCAATTTTATTAGCAGATATTTCTCATATTGCCGGTCTGTGTGTGACTGGGGAACATCCGCATCCTTTTCCGCATGCAGATGTAATTACTTCTACCACGCACAAAATACTTAGAGGACCGAGGGCAGGTGTAATTGTATGTAAAAAAGAATATGGTCCCCAAGTTGACAAAGCTTTATTCCCTGCATTGCAGGGCGGACCTCATATGAACACAATTGCAGCAATGGCTGTTGCATTTAAGGAAGCAATGTCTGAGGAATATAAAGCATATGCGAAACAAGTTGTGAAAAATGCAAAAGTATTGTCTGAGAAGCTGAAAGAATATAAATTTAAGCTGATTTCAGGGGGCACTGAAAATCATTTGATTCTTATAGATGTGGTGAATAATGAAAACGGTGTTACTGTAAAAAATGCAAGTTGGTTTGCTGAGAGGTTAGAATTGGCTGGAATTGTAACTAATAAAAATACAGTTCCGGGAGATGCCAAACCATGGAATCCATCAGGAATTAGAATGGGAACACCTGCAGTTACTACTTTAGGTATGAAAGAGAAGGAAATGGAAAAAATAGCCGAATTGATATGGTTAACTGCAAAGCATGCAGAAGATGATTCAAAAATAGCTGAGATAAGATCTGAAGTGGAATTGTTGGTAAGCAAGTTTACAGAAGATAGTAATTTCATTATATAAATTCCGATTTAATAGGATAATAAGTGAGATAAATGTGGTTGCCGGGGAATCGAGATTTTTCATGGCAGCCACATTTTGTCATGTTTGTTTTTTATTCATTGTTACTTAGGCAATCTGAGAATTTAGCATTACCCATCTTGTTTCATTTCAAATGGAATTATGTTATAGTAGAGTCGCATATATTTATTTGCACAAATACGGGATTATAGAGAATTAATAATGAAATACTGTGATTTAGAGAGGTTTGTATAAATGTTTTTGTGGGGAATATTTATCAGCGCTTTTATAATAGGCTTTTCAGGTGCATTGATGCCTGGTCCGATGCTTGGGATTACGATTAACGGCAGCCTAAAAAAAGGGTGGAAAGCAGGACCTTTGATAGTTTTGGGGCATGGAATACTGGAAATTATATTGGTTATTACCATGACTTTCGGGCTTAAAGATTTATTCGCTAATAAGACGGTTGCAGGAGTTATCGGATTAATTGGCGGTGCTTTTCTTGCATGGATGGGGTATGGTATGATAAAATCCGGTATCGGCAAATCCGTTTCTTTGGAGAGCCAAAGGACGGATAACGGAACCGAAATGGGCAATCTTGTTTTGACAGGAATAATTGTGAGTGCCACCAATCCGTATTTTATTCTGTGGTGGGCATCGACAGGTGTGGAATCGGTACGTCAGTCTTATGTGTTTGGACTGTTTGGTGTTTTGGTCTTTTTCATAGGACACATATTATCGGATTTTGTATGGTATTCGGCTATTTCCATCGCCTTTTCCGGCGGCAAAAAATTAATAAGCGATACCGTATATAGCTGGATTGTTATATTGTTGGGCTTATTTCTTGTAGCGTTTTCCATATATTTTATAGGCAGTGGCTGGAAGATGCTGTTAGGTATGTAGATTGAATTATTATTTATGTAGGTTGAACTATTATTTATTATGAAATAAATCTTATAATTCATTCAAAAACTTACGATTATATTTACATTGTGTAAACTGAATTCCGTTTTTCATGAATTAATTAAATCAAATTTTTTTGCAAATTCAATCTTAGATAATAAAGATATTAAGTTTGAAAATTATAGTTTATTAAATGCAGAATATAAAGGAATATCACTTGATTTATTGAAAAAGTCCTCAGTCACCGATTGAACTTTTAAAGAGCAATGAAATTTATACAAAGCAAAAGGGATTTAAATAACGATTCAAATATCTAAAAAGAAATCTTAAAAAATTCAAGAGATGATTGTCCCACAAAAAGCTAGAAAATATAAACAAATAGAGCAAAATATGAT
>NZ_DAORXT010000075.1:0-14344 GCF_035371925.1 Acetivibrio sp.
TTATCCCAATAATTAACATTTAGCTGGTTTTCCAGTTACTTTTCGAGAATATTCTTTTTTATTCTTCTTTATCTCTAAAACACCCTGTTGTAAAAATTAAACTGCTGCAACGCTTTGATAAAACATATTAGTCCGTAAGTATCAATTAAGACTGTCAAAGGCTGTATATACCGACTGTTATATATTTTTCATCATTAAATGGCGTTGTTACATACATAACCTTCGGAACAAAAGATTTTGAAACAAAAGTCGAGCCGGCAAGTTCGTATGGTTCGGAGAGTGACGGTAAGGCATAAAGTCTGATTTTAACAGATCTTCCTGAGGCATTGTAAAGCTCAAGAAGAAAAGTTGAATCCTCTTTATTGGTCTTACCTTTTACATATATTCTAACTTCATTGGTTCCTTCCACTTCTTTTATTTCTATTTCATCAAGAGAGAATGTCATGTCTTTGTAAGTATACTCACTGCCTAAGCTTTTCTTTTCCACAACCGGCAACGGCTCTCCTGAGGAGGACGCGGGCATAGTTATATATACGGACTTTGTGCTGTCATCCCATGCAACATCTGCTCCGCAATTTTCGCTTACAAACCTTAACGGAACAAAAGTCCTGTTGTTGGTTATTTCAGCGGGTACATCAAGTTCCTTTTCCTGTCCGTTTACAAGGGCAATCTTTTTCCCGATATAAAGAGTCATTTCAATGTTGTTGCCTTTGGCTGTAACCATACGAAGCACAGGATCCCAGCCAACATCCATGCCCAAAGCTTCAAATATTCTACGGAACGGAATAAGAGTTCTTCCTTCCTTAATATAAGGAGCCGGGTCATCCGCGTTGGTTCCGAATTCCATTAGTTTACCGTTAAAATATACTTTTACGTTGGTGGACGCTAAGCTTTGAAGAGTAGTTGATAGAAACAACATACAGAGCAGAGTAGTGTAGAGAACGAAACGAAAAGCAAGAGATTTTAAGTTTTTCATTGTGATTCCTCCCCAAAATTTCTTATCTTTAATAATCTCTTCTTTTATTTATATGGTCATTACTTATGCTTGTGAACAACAAGCATAACGAAGCCGGTTTTATCACTCCTCTTTCGTGTATGATGACATAAGTAAAACTACAGATGTCATTTAAAAGGAAAAATATACTTTTTTCCATTATCATTATATCGCAAATTGGATGAAAAATAAAGCTATTTTTGCCATTTGTACAAGGAAAAAATGTTTTTTTCAGGATGTTGATGAAATGATTTGAGTATAAAGGCTTAATCACTAAAAACAATAAAAAAATTTAGGAAATTATAATTTTATTACTTAATTATTCCGATATATAGATAGCAAGGTCAAAAAAAATATTAGGATAGAAGGCGAGAAGTTATGGATATAGCTACTCTTTTAGGAATAATTTTAGGCTTCGGATTTACAATATGGTCTATTCTGTACGGAGGAAGTATATGGTCCTTCTGGGATGTCCCTTCGGTAATTATTGTTATTGGAGGAGGTCTTTGCGCTACACTCGTTTCCTGCAAAATCACCGAATTTGCAAAGATCATGAAGGTGGTTGTAAAAGTATTGGGGGGAAAAGAACCGAGGCCGCAGGATACCATCAGGTTGCTTGTCGAGCTTTCGCTTAAAGCGCGAAGAGAAGGTTTGCTTTCTTTAGAGTCCGAACAGGAAAATATCGATAATGACTTTCTGAAGCAGTCTCTTCAACTGGTTGTTGACGGTGTTGAACCGGAAGTCATAGTCGATACAATGGACCTTGAATTGGAGAACATGAAAGCCCGACATGACAAAGGTGCAGGATTGTTTAAAACCATGGCTGCGCAGTTCCCTGCATGGGGAATGATAGGTACTCTTATAGGTCTGATACAGCTGCTGGAATCATTGGATGACCCGTCAAAAATCGGATCTGCTATGGCGGTAGCGTTGGTTACGACCTTTTATGGAAGTATTCTTGCCAACCTGATATGCAACCCTATTGCAAGCAAGCTGAACCAAAAGAGTAAAGAAGAAATACAGGAAAAAAAGATGATTATAGAAGGTGTTTTATCCATACAGGCGGGAGAAAACCCAAGAATATTGGAACATAAACTGAAAACCTTCCTTTCGCCAAAGCAAAAGCTTGAATATGACATGATGACAGGACAGGCCTCAGAAGACGGCAAAAGAAATGAGAGAAGCGAGAGAAATGAAAAAGGCAGAGAGGCTGCTGTGTAAGCGAGGTGTAATTTATGAAAAAATTGAGAAGACAGTTGGAGGACGATCCACCATCAGAGGGTGCGCCCGAATGGTTGCAGACTTACAGTGACATGGTTACACTAGTGCTTACCTTTTTTGTACTCTTGTTCTCCATGTCGACTGTTAGTGAGGAAAAATTCAAACAGATTACCAATTCTTTGAGTGCAGCCTTTATGGGAACCGGCAGCGGAGGAATATATGGTTACAATGACGGAACATTAGTATACAATGTAAAGGAAAACAATGTGACCGGTGACATACTGGAGGATGGTGATGAAGCTTTTAATGAAGGAAAAAGTGCCGAAATCGGAGCGTTTACAGGAGGAAATGCAGAAGCGGAAGCTCAAAAAATCGAAGATTTTATTGATGAGGTACAGAATCTTGTTGAAGAGATGGACTTGGACGAATATGTAAAGATAATTGATGAAAATGAAAATTTGACGGTCAGAATAAATTCTGTCATACTCTTTGACCTTGGTAAAGCAGATATAAAGGAAACCGGAAAAGAAACGTTAAAGAAGATTGGAGCGTTAATAAAAGAACTAAATAAAAACGCTATTGTGCAGGGACATACGGACAATCTTCCGATAAACACAATGCTGTTTCCTACAAACTGGGAATTGTCAACAAAGAGGGCAACCAATGTCGTGTTGTTTCTCGTAGAGGAATGCGGCGTAGATCCGGTAAAAATGACTGCTACAGGTAATGGAGAATTTAGGCCTATAGCACCCAACGACACGGAAGAGAACAGGCAGAAGAACAGGAGAATCGATATCGTAATAGATAAATAACGATACATAGAATTGTGATAATAAAAGGCTTTATGGGAAATATAAAACCATAAAGTCTTTTTTAGTTTTCGAAATCGTATGATACAGTAGAAATATCAGGCTCCAATGCCATAGATAGGAGGAAAAAACGTTTGAGGGCCTGAAATGAGTGGAATCATTAAAAATGAGTGAAATTGCCACTCTAGAGTTTTTGTTGAGTTTGCAAGTTGAATAATGTATAATGAATTTAATAAAATTATAAGTGAGGTCTAGAATGAAACAGGATATTTTTAAGAAACCGAGGCATATGACCAGCATAGGGGGACAGGCCCTGATTGAAGGACTGATGATGATAGGCCCTAAGAATGCTGCAATTGCGATAAGAAAGCCTGACGGAGAAATCATCGTGGAAAAAAGACCTGTTCCCAAAAAGGGCAGGATGGCCAAGCTTCCGATAATTCGAGGATTTGTAGGCATTTTCAAGCAGATGGTTCTCGGAATCAAGGCATTGATGTATTCGGCAGAGTTTGTAGATTTGGAAGAGGATGGGGATAAAGAGCCGTCTAAAGTGGATAAGTTCCTTGACCGGGTTTTAGGTGACAAGCTTCAGGATGTGTTGATTTATATTTCTGTTGTTCTTTCACTTATTTTCAGTGTATTTTTATTTATGGTGCTTCCAAACCTGGCTGCCTCAATTTTGCCCATTGACAAATCAACAGGTGTGGGTTCAATAATATATAATGTTGTTGAGGGTGTTGTCAGAGTCGTGCTTTTTATACTGTATTTGGCTTTAACATCGACAATGAAGGATATCAAGAGGGTTTGGCAGTATCACGGCGCAGAGCACAAGACCATACATTGCTATGAGAATGAAGAAGAGCTTACAGTTGAGAATGTCAAAAAATATTCCACAAGACATCCCCGCTGCGGAACATCCTTTCTGTTTACGGTTATGATAGTAAGTATATTGGTGTTTTCGCTGGTGGGACAACATGGCCTGTGGATAAACATTCTTCTTAGAGTCGTTTTGATTCCTTTGGTAGCCGGTATTTCCTATGAGGTTATAAAGATAAGCGGAAGAAGCCAGTCAAGCCTGGCAAGGATTATCAACGCACCGGGGTTGATGTTCCAGGCATTTACAACAAGAGAGCCGGATGACAGTCAGATAGAGGTGGCTATTGAGGCTATGAAAAGTGTAATGGTGGAGAATAAGGAAGAAGACAAATGGTGACAGGGTGGTAGTGTGATACTAAAGGATGCACTTTTAAACGGGACAAAGATTTTAAAGTCAGCGGATATAGATACCCCGGTACTGGAGGCCGGGGTACTTTTGTGCCATGTATTGAATGTGGACAGAAGTTTTTTGTATTCTCATGATGATTACAACATGACTGATGAGGAGCAAGAAAAATTTGTCTCATTACTTGAGGAGAGAATTAAGGGAAAGCCTCTTCAGTATATAACCGGACATCAGGAATTTATGTCTCTGGACTTTATTGTAACTCCGGATGTGCTGATACCCAGACAGGATACCGAGACCCTTGTGGAGACTGTATTGAGACATATAAAGGATACCGGGCTTAAGAATGCAAGAATACTGGATATTGGTACCGGATCGGGATGTATAGCTGTAAGCCTTGCCTACTTTTTAAAGGATTCTGGGGTTTTTGCTTTGGATATTTCAGAGGGGGCGCTGCAAATTGCCGGAACCAATGCCAAAAGGTGCGGTGTGGAGGACAGGGTGTTTTTTCTCAAGGGAGATGCATTGGGAGGACTTGCTGATATTATAGCCCAAAGCCTGGTTATAAAAGAATTTGAGCGAGGAGATGAAGGTATCTTTGACATCATTGTTTCAAATCCTCCCTATATACCTAAAGAAGAAATAAAAACCCTTCACAGGCAGGTAAAGGATTTTGAGCCTCGTACAGCACTGGATGGAGGAGAAGACGGTCTTGACTTTTATAGAGCAATAACCTGTGAAGCTCAAAAGATTTTAAAACCGGGTTCGTTGCTGGCTTTCGAAGTGGGCTATGATCAAGCGGAAAAGGTTTTCGGTATCATGGAAAAAAATTTCTGCGGCATTGAAGTTGTAAAAGATTTGACCGGAATTGACCGGGTGGTTATGGGGTATAGAAAGTAGCCGGAGCATCAGTCGCTTCCCACGCTTATAAGGCCGGATTTGTGAAGACTTTTTAAAATTGTTACAAATATGGGGCCTATGAAAAGTCCCGGAAAACCGAAGAGCATCATTCCTAGATACATGGAAACAAGGGTTGCGAAGGGATGAATTCCTGTCTGGCTTGAAACAATTTTCGGTTCAATTATCTGCCTTAAAATTACACCTAAAAGGTATACCGCGGTTATGCCCAGAGCCATTTGAATGTTTCCGGCGATAATATTCCAGGCAATAAGCGGAAACAAAACTATGCCTGTTCCCACAATGGGAAGTATATCTGCCATTGCGGCGATAAAGCCTATTAGTACTGCGTATTCGGATTTTATGGCAATAAGGCCCAAAGTGGTTTCAATGAAGGTAATGCACATGAGTATGAGCTGTGCCTTTATGTATCCGGCTATTGTTGAAAAGGTGTCGCTTTTAATTCCGATAAAATCTTGCTTGAGATTTACAGGGAGCTGCTTGTAAATAAAATTTCCGATCTTTTTCCGGTCTCTGCTTATAAAATAGGAGGACAAGAGTGTGACGGTAATAAATACTGCAACTTTGGGTATTGAGGCAATACTGTTTATAATTGATTCGGCTATGCGGCCGGTTATAATCTCGAGCTTGGGCAGTAAAGCTTTAAGATTGCTTTCAAAGACATCGGACAGGCTTTCCGGAAGATAGTAGTAAAAAACACTCACGCGGTTGTAACAAGCCGATGCGGTGGCAGAAAAGGACTCCATATAGTAAGGGAGGTTGGCATTAAGCTTTACAAGTTCATAATATACTTTAAACACACATAAGGAGATAAATGCGATAATTGCACTTACCGTCAAAACGAGGGATATAAACGATGCGATACTTCTTCTAAGCCGTAGTTTTGACTCCAAATAGCTTATAACAGGCTCATTGACACAGGAGATTATTACGGCAATTAGAAAAGGCAGAATAAGAGCCAGAAAATAATTCATGATTATATAGGTCAAAAATAGCAGCATAAGTACGAGCAGCAGGCTAATTATTGTTTTTTTATGCTTTTCCAATAAAAATTTCATATCTTTGTATCTCCATTATTTTTATTTAGAATACCTGGTTATGCCTTAAGCAAAAATCCTATATAAATATATATGACGGTAGATTTATAAAAAAACCGATGCAAAAGAATATTAAGATAACAGTGCCTTTCAAAAAAGGGGATACAAACAGTTATTAAAAGATATTGAAAATTGGTAAATTCTTATTTGACTTATTTGTGAGTTGTAAATATAATATTCAGTGTAAAAACAATAGCCTACCGAAAAATAAAAAGGACCCGTCAATGGGGATGGGTTTTATCGCTCTATTCGAACAGTGTGCTACAGAGACTGCTCATTTTTAATTTGTATTGCGGGACAATCTATGTTGTATACAATATACCTTGAAACACATCAAAAATCCAGCAATTTTGCATGATAGTAATAATTACCTGATTCGAAATATTCTAATACAATTGCTGATATGTTATTATAAAAGAGTGGGCATTTAAAATACACATATTTGTGGTGTTAAAATTTTATTTTAGTAAAAAAACTATTTAAAATGGGGTCATACAAATGTTTGTTAGGAATTTCTTTAAAGGGGGAGCAAAAGTTCCTCATTTCAAAAATACTGCCGAATTTGAAACGGTCAAAATGGATGTTCCCGAAAAGGTGATAATTCCCATGCTTCAGCATGTGGGAGCACCGTGTGAGCCTTGTGTGAAGAAGGGAGATACTGTCCGGGTAGGGCAGGTAATAGGAGACTCTAATGAATATATATCATCACCCATTCATTCAAGCGTATCCGGAACAGTAACAGATGTAGCTCCGGTGCTTCATGCCGGAGGATTTTATGTTACAGCAGTGGAAATTAAGACTGATGGAAAACAGGAAATTTATGAAGGCATCAAGCCTCCGGTTTTTTCCGACAGCAAAGAATTTGTTTCGGCTATTCGGCAATCCGGTTTGGTAGGACTTGGTGGAGCGGGATTTCCGGCTCATGTCAAGCTTTCTCCGCCTCCAAGCAAAAAGATTGACACATTGATAATCAATGCTGCTGAGTGTGAGCCTTATATAACTTCCGATTACCGGGAAATTATTGAAAATTCCTGGAACGTAGTCAGCGGAATCAATATAATTATGGAGGTTTTAGGAATTGACAATGTTGTGATAGGTATTGAGGACAACAAGCCGGAAGCCATAAAAGAGATGGTTCGTGTTGCGGCAACAAACAGTAAAATAAAAGTAGTAAAGCTAAAATCCCGGTATCCGCAGGGTGCGGAGAAAATGCTTATTTATGCCACAACCGGAAGGAAGGTTCCGCCAGGAAAGCTGCCTGCGAATGTTGGAGTAATTGTCATGAATGTAAACAGTGTGTCGTTTATATCGGAGTATATCAAAACCGGAATGCCCCTTATTAAGAAAAGGGTCACAGTGGACGGACCTTCGGTTAAAAGACCGGCCAATGTGGAGGCTTTGATAGGCACACCGATATCCGAAGTTTTCAATTTCTGCGGAGGCTTTGGCATTGTTCCTAAAAAGATATTGATGGGTGGACCGATGATGGGAATAGCCCAGTTTACGCTGGATACAGCGGTGGTTAAGCATACAAATGCCCTGCTGGCTTTTGACGAAACGAAAGCCGTATTACCTAAAGAGCAAGATTGTATAAGGTGCGGAAGGTGTGTTAAAGCATGTCCGATGAATCTTCTTCCTCTTTATCTCAATAGCAATTCCATAAAAGAAAATATAGAAGAGCTTAATAAATACCATGTAATGGATTGCATAGAATGCGGCAGCTGTTCTTATGTATGTCCGGCAAAGATTAATCTTGTACAGTCAATAAGACTTGGCAAGACACAAGTAAAACAGGCGGCAGCGAAAGGGGGTAATTAATTTGGAGAAAAGTTTTATAGTATCATCATCGCCACATATAAGGGATAATGCAAATACCAGAAAGATAATGCTGGATGTGATTATTGCTCTTCTTCCGGCATCGTTGGCGGGAGTCTATTTCTTTGGCCCCAGAACGCTGCTGGTGATTTTAGTAAGTGTCTTGGCCTGCGTGTTGTCAGAGTATGCTTCAAGAAAGCTGATGAAGAGAAGCAATACAATTTCGGATTTGAGTGCAGTGGTCACAGGACTTTTGTTGGCATTAAACCTTCCACCCACAGCACCTTTGTGGATGGTTGTTGTAGGAGCGGTTGTGGCAATTGTTATTATAAAACAGTTGTTTGGCGGTATAGGTCAGAATTTCATCAATCCTGCAATGGGGGCAAGAGTGTTTTTGTTTATGTCCTATGCAAATCACATGACCAATTGGGTAATACCCGGTGCGGATGCAGTGTCATCGGCAACACCTTTGGGAATCCTTAAGGCTGAAGAGGCTGCAGAAGCTGTCCTTCCAACCTATAAAGACCTTTTCTTAGGAAATATAGGGGGATGTATAGGCGAAGTTTCCGCCGCTGCTCTTTTGTTAGGCGGGGTATATCTTGTGGCAAGAAAGGTCATAGGTCCGGAAATACCTTTGGCATACATCGGAACTTTGGGATTGTTTACATGGATATTTGGAGGACCGACATTCTTTAGCGGGGACTTTTTATACCACATACTCTCAGGAGGTCTGATGCTGGGCGCAATTTATATGGCTACAGATTATGCCACTTCGCCGATGACCACAAAAGGACGCATAATCATGGGTATAGGCTGTGGACTTCTTACAGGTATCATACGTTTGTACACCAACTATCCGGAAGGAGTATCCTTTGCAATCCTCATAATGAATGTAATGGTTCCGTTGATTGACAGATATACCGTTCCAAAAAGTTTTGGAGGTGGAAAAGCCGTTGCGTGATATAGTTAAACCAACAGTAGTTTTATTGTTAATATGTTCTATTGTTACTTTAGCTTTGGCATTTACCAATACGCTGACCAAGGATAAGATAGACGAGGCGGCCAGAATAGAGGAGGATAATGCCAAAAGAGAAGTATTGGCTTTAGCCGAAAGCTTTGAAGAGATTCAAGCTCTTGACGCGATAGTAAACCGAAATGAGGCTCTTTCTCCCGTAAAAAAGGCCTTTGTGGGATTGAAAGGCGAAGATGTGGTTGGAAGAGTGTTCATTACTGAAACAAAAGGCTACGGTGGCACAATAAAAATAACAGTGGGTATAGACAGCGAAGGAACTATAACCAAAGTAAAGATTGGAGACAACAATGAAACACCGGGTCTAGGAGCAAAAGCAAAAGACGAGCCGTTTATATCTCAATTTGAGAATATTGCTCCAAAAGAGCGGCTGACTGTTGTAAAAAATAAAAAATCAAAAGATGAAGAGATTAATGCCATAAGCGGGGCGACGATAACTTCCAAGGCTGTGACAAAAGCAGTTCAGGCAGCTCTTGACGTTAACGCCGAGCTTGAAAAAGCAGAGGGGGATTTATAGAATGAAAGGTTTTAAAACTGTAACGAAAGGAATAATAAAGGAAAATCCGGTATTCAGGCTTGTTCTTGGTACCTGCCCCACTCTGGCTGTAACAACATCAGCCGAAAATGCCATAGGAATGGGGGCTGCTGTTATATTTGTGTTGATGGGGTCAAATGCAGTGATTTCCCTTTTGAGAAAGGTAATACCTGACAAAGTGAGAATTCCTGCCTATATAACAATTATTTCAGGATTTGTAACGATAGTGCAGATGCTGCTTAAAGCATATCTTCCAGCTATTGACAAACAGCTGGGAATATATATACCTCTTATTGTTGTAAACTGTATAATACTTGCCAGGGCAGAGATGTTTGCAAGCAAGAATGGGCCGCTTATGTCAATTCTTGACGGTCTTGGCATGGGAATAGGCTTTACTCTGTCGCTTCTTGTTATGGGAAGTATTAGGGAGATACTTGGAAATGGCACATGGTTTGGAATGAATATTACCGGCGGAATTTATGAACCGGCAATAATTATGATACTTCCTCCCGGCGGATTTTTAGCATTTGGATTTATAATGGCAGCCATAAACAAGTTTTCTACAAAAAAAGTTGAGCACACCGGCTGTGCATCATGTCCTATGCCTTGCGGGGTTTCAAATAATGGCGAGGAGGCTCAAGCAAAATGAATGATGCTAGTTTAATGATTATTATTATATCTGCTTTGTTGGTTAAGAATTTTGTGCTTTCCCAGTTTTTGGGAATTTGTCCGTTCCTCGGAGTCTCCACAAAGCTTTCCACAGCTTTGGGAATGGGCTGTGCAGTAACCTTTGTTATGACGATTGCGTCCTTTGTTACGAGATTGCTGTATGATGGCTTGCTCGTTACTTTCGGACTGGAATATTTGCAAACTATACTGTTTATTCTTGTTATAGCAGCACTTGTGCAGCTTGTCGAAATTATATTGAAGAAGTTTGTACCTCCGCTTTACAGAGCGCTTGGTATATACCTTCCTCTTATTACTACCAACTGCGCTGTGCTGGGAGTTGCATTGCTAAATATTGACGAGGGATTTAACGTTTTGAGGTCTACAGTTTACGGTTTTGCAGCAGGGCTTGGTTTTACTCTGGCACTGATTCTGTTTGCCGGCGTAAGGGAAAGATTGGAGTACAGTAATATACCGGAATCATTTAAGGGACTTCCGATAGCATTAATTTCAGCAGCTTTTGTTTCTCTGGCATTCTTCGGATTCCAAGGGCTTCTGGGTATATAAAAGTGTTTTCCAGATTATTAAGAGGGGTTGTTTAAAATATGGTTTTAGATTTGTTAGTACCAACTGCTATTGTTGGGGGTATAGGCCTTTTGGCAGGATTCGGCCTTTCCATTGCGTCTAAAAAATTTGAGGTCAAGGTTGACGAAAAAGTTGGTATGGTAAGAGAGGTTCTGCCCGGTGCCAATTGCGGTGCCTGCGGACAGACGGGCTGTGACGCATTTGCAGAGGCCGTTGTAGAGGGAAAATGCAAACCGAATGGCTGCCCCGTAGGTGGACAGGATGTTGCCGATAAAATTGGTGAGATTCTCGGCGTAAAAGCTGAAGCGGCCGAGGCAAAGGTTGCCAGGGTTATGTGCTCGGGAACTTATCAATCGTGCAAGACAAAGTATGAGTATACGGGAATCGAGGATTGTACAGCAGCATCAGCCCTCTTTGGCGGACCTTCGGCATGTACTTACGGTTGTGTGGGTATGGGTAATTGCGTAAGGGCTTGTCCCTTTAATGCAATTGTGATCATAGACGGTTTGGCGAGAATTATAGAGTCTAGGTGCAAGGCATGTGAAATGTGTGTGGCTTCATGTCCCAAGAAAATAATTAAAGTGGTTCCAAAGTCCAATGAGTATACAGTGGCATGTTCCAGCAAGGATAAGGGAGCTATGGTACGAAAGAATTGCAATGTGGGTTGCATAGGCTGTGCAAAATGCTCCAAAGTATGCCAGCATAATGCCATAGAGATTCAAGGAACGCTGGCGAAAATAAATGCCAAGACTTGTGCCAATTGCGGTGAATGTAAAGGCACTTGTCCTACCGGAGCGATAAAAAAGTTTAAGTGCGAAGTTTAGATATTTTCTCATATTAAGCTCAGCATATGCTGGGCTTTAAATATTTTTGCAGTTGCTTTATTGCTTTTTGGTAACCAGTATTTGATTTCTGCCGCTTTTAGAGGATTTTCTTACATCATAGCCCCTCATTATCAATGTGTCGTATATTTTGTCGGTTTGCAAAAGAGAATTTTTTCCAACATCCAAAATCAATGTTTCGTCCGGCTTTAGTTCACTTGACAGCTTTTCCAATGTGGCATCTATATTCAGATTTTCTGCATTAATAATTTTATCCTCGTCCTGATTCATTTTATTTCCTCCTGCTTTTCGGATATACTCAACGATAAATGATTTAAACTGAATCGAGAAAATGTTTGAAAGTTTAATTTTGGGCGTATATATTCTGTATATAGTATTGACATATGGATTGGATTATATAATGAAAATGTTATTATAAAAATTTTTTATTAAGGAGCAGGCTATGAAGAAGACGAATATTGTACTTATAGGTATGCCGGGAGCAGGCAAAAGTACTGTAGGAGTGCTTTTGGCAAAGGCAATGAAAATGCCTTTTGTTGATACGGATTTGCTGATACAGCAAAAGTATAACAAGTATCTTCAAGAGATCATTGATGAAGTTGGTGTTGAAGAATTTCTTTCAATTGAGGAGAAGGTGGCTCTTGAGCTGAATGTCAAAAACCATGTCATTGCAACAGGGGGAAGCATGGTTTACAGCAATCGGGCTTTGAATCATCTTAAAAAGGATGGGATACTTGTTTATTTGCAGCTAAGATACGATGAGATTGAAAGCAGACTAGCCAATATATCCAGCAGGGGAATTGCCATGGAGAAGGGCCAAACGTTGATTGGCCTTTACAGTGAGAGAGTTCCTTTGTATGAAAAGCATGCGGATATTACTGTAAATTGCTCCGGTAAAGACATAGAGGCCATTGTTGCAGAAATAAAAAATACATTTATAGTGGCAGAATAAATTTTTTTAAAAATTTTTATAAAGTTTGTATAAAAAGACCGAATATGGGTCAATAATATAAATGACCTCACAAAATACATTTTGACCCCCTTTACATGGGTTAGTCTTCAAGACTAACCTCTTTTTTTTTAATGTGTTAAAGACATTGCTTATGTTTAGCATTGTTAGACAAAAAAACATTCCAAATAAAAAACTTGTGTAGGATGGTAATTATTTGATATAATAATTTTATATTATCACTTTGGCAGATATTCCATTAATTCATTGGAAATTAACTCATATCATATATAAATTTAACAAAAAGTTTAGCTAAAATAGAATATTAGCGGCAGCCGCAAATACATATAAGATATGATGTTGTGATATGTAGGACTTGGCCGCCCACTGTTGGAATTGTAAAAATAAAATTGAATAAAATATTTAAGCTTAAAAATGTTAGAAAGTAAATATTTTAGATGAAATAATATTAGATAAACTAATATAGGAGGGCCGGCCGATGAAGCATACATATATTTTTGAAGAAGGGAATTGGAAAGCGGAAGGTCTTTATTTTGACCATGAGAATAATTGTGTTGGAGTTTATGGAGAGACATCAATCAAACATTTAAAAGATGAATGGATTTTAGATGGATTTATGGAGCTGAAAACAGAAAATCCTATAAGGTTTTTTAATAAATATTCAATAAAACCGATATCAGATAGAAAAGATTATACAAGTTGGACATCAGAGAACCCAGCATTAGGGAAATTAATCGGAAAATTTATGATTATAGGAGATACCATTTTGTCATCCTATATCTCCGAAAACGGTATATATTCTGGTACCGAAAGCTTGTTTAAAATAGATGAAAACACATATCTAAATAGAGGTTTTGCGTTCAATAGAGAAAACAAGCTTTCATCGTGGGAAGTCAAATTAGAGCGTGTCTAGATTTACCAGCTTTTTTATATTAGGACAAATCAATTATATAATTTTGGGGATAACTTTATACTTTGATGAATTAATATTATGCAAACCTACAGAAGATGTAATAATATATTTTTTGCCAAAATGCTTGATATATTGGAAAACCTGTTTGCTTACGAAAAAATGAATCAGTGATGGGTTCAATTGAAGTATTTGTGTATTTGGGGAGGAACGGCAGTGGAAGTCAGGATTGAAAGAGCAAAATTGGAGGATGCAAAATTGATACTGGAAGGTCAGAGAAAATGCTTTTTGCCTTTATTAGAGAGGTATCAAGATCATGACCTTAACCCATGCAATGAGAAATTAGAAAGTATTCAAAAGAGCATCATTGAACATTACTTCTATAAAATCTTAGTAGATGGAAAATTTTCAGGGGCAGTATATGTACATGAGAATCCTGATAAGTTGCATATGAAATTACATACAATTTATGTATTGCCGGAGTACCAGAATCTTGGGGTAGCTCAAAAAGCAATTGAATATGTTGAGAAAATACATAATTGTGCCGTGGAATGGGTTTTGGAAACTCCTCATGATTTAGAAAAAAATCATCATTTGTATGAAAAGATGGGGTATGTAAAGACCGGAAAGACTGAGAAGATAAATGATAGATTGACTATTGTGCATTTTAAAAAGGATATAATGATACCAGAAATTAAGACAGACAAAACGGCCAAAATAAGTTAGAATG
>NZ_DAORXT010000076.1:0-14250 GCF_035371925.1 Acetivibrio sp.
GGATAATTAAAAGGATTTTGCAGGATGGAAAAATTTGATGGGTGTCAAACAAGCGGGAGCACAAAATAATACATTATATTATACCGGAATCATTTTGAAACTGGAAAATGACAAAGCAATCGTATTGACTGACGAGTTTGATTTTATGGAACTCAGACTCAAACCCGGTATGCAACGCGGTCAGCATGTCATTTTTGACCAGTCTGACTTATATTCTGCCGATTTCGTTACAAAGTACAAAAATATTATAAAACCTTTTTCTGTATTGATTTCTTCGGCTGCAATTTTCCTTATAATCTTTTTCAGCCTGAGATTCGCTTCAGTCTCGCAGGAATATGCCTATATAGACCTTGATATAAATCCAAGCCTGGAGCTTGTTATCAACAAGAAAGAAACAGTTATAGATGTAAAAGCTTTTAATGAAGAAGCAAAATCTATTCTCAATGAAGCAAACCCGGAAGATATGCTGTTATACGATGCTTTATCGAAAATATTGGATATTTCAAAGAAAAAAGGGTATTTAAACTCTACCAATAACATTGTCCTGTTTTCTACCTCAATAAGTTCAGCCCGGGACAATGCTTCCGAAAGGGATGAAGGTATTCAGGAAATAATATCCACTCTCAAAGTTGCTGCAGAAGACGCCGGAGTGAGATTTGAAATTATACCGTCTACTGAAGAAGAAAGACAAAAGGCTTTAGATCAGAGTCTCTCAATGGGAAGGTATGCCATATATTCAAAAGCTGTGGAAGAAGGCATTAACCTTGACTTGGAAGATGCAAGAAATTTAAGCGTTTCCGAGATTCTAAACAAATTAAACCTAAGCAATGCCTCTGTCCCCAATAATCAGGAAGGCTCTGACGTTATGCCTACAATTTGGGCTGCATCCGAACCTACTCCCAGCCCTACATCTGTTTATACTACTACAGCAAAAGAGACAGCAACACAGCATGTTGAAATACCGGAAACTTTATCAACAGCCATAAGCGTTTCGACAGCACAAAAAACTCCATCAAGTTCATATACAACTGCACCGATTTTCACCCAATCGGGCACACCTGTTCCAACTAACAGAGTAGAGATTACACTTGCGCCTACGCCTACACCTACACTTAAATCTACACCTAAGCCTACATCTACACCTACACTTTCATCTACACCTAAGCCTACATCTACACCTGCACCTACACTGACGTCTACACCTAAACCTACATCTGCATCTACATCTACACCTAAGCCTACATCTACATCCACACCTAAACCTACATCTACGTCTACATATACGGCTTCAACGTCTACACCTGCATCTACACCTACAGCTTCAACGTCTACACCTACATTATCGCCTACATCTACTCCTACGGTTTCAGCATCTACACCTGCATTATCGCCTTCTTCTACACCTACGACTTCAGCATCTACACCTACATTATCACCTTCGTCTACTCCTACGGTTTCAGCGTCTACACCTACATTATCACCTTCATCTACTCCTACGGCTTCAACGTCTACACCTACATTATCACCTTCATCTACTCCTACAGCTTCAACGTCTACACCTACATTATCACCTTCATCTACTCCTACAGGAACCGACTTGTTAACTAGGGTTGAGTTGCAAGCATACAATCACATCAGAGACTCTGAAACCAAAGAGCTTCAACCCAGAATCAAGCTTATAAACACCGGAAATACGCCAATAACACTCTCTGATGTGAAAATCAGATATTACTATACAAGGGACAGAGTAATCAATGAAATCTTCACTTGTGACTGGTCAAACATTACTGCTTCTAAAATAACAGGAACTGTAGTTCATATGACCGATGCAAAACCAAACGCTGACAGCTATATTGAAATAGGATTTACTGATAGTGCCGGCATTCTAAAACCCGGCCAAAACGTTGAAATAGTGAGCAGAACCGGAAACAGCTATGCTTTAAGCTTGGCAACCCCGCCATACTCAGAATGGAATTATATGTATGATCAAGAATCCGACTATTCCTTCAACAATGCTTCTAAAGACTTTGTAGTCTGGGATAAGATTACTGTGTATATTTCAGGAAATCTATACTGGGGAATTGAACCCTGAAAATAAAAAAATAAAAGGGGCTGCCCGTCAAATCGAGCAGCCTCTATTTTATTATGTCAGTATCAAGAATTAGATAGAATGATTAATTATTGCTTTAGTTTGTCAATAATATCACTTATCCTTTGCAATCCATTCAAGTTCTTCGCTTAATTTCTGAATTTCTTTCATAGAATTAAAGACATTCTCAATTTTATCCCTCTGATCCTGCATCGATGCAGACATTTCTTCAGAGGCCGCCGCATGTTCCTGCGAAATTCCGGCGATGCTTTCCATTTCTCTCTGTATTTGCGAAAACAGAAGAGTGGTATTCTCTATCATTTTTAATTCTTTGTCGATATAATTGCCAATATCCTTAAATGACTGGTTCATCCTGTCATAGCTTTCACTTACTTTGCTTACAATGGTCTCTCCTGCTTTGGTTGCTTCGGTTCCGCTATAGACTTTATCCAATACCGCATTTGCTTCGTCCTTTATTTGTGTTATAACCTGATGGATAAGTCCAACTGTTTGGGTACTCTGTTCTGCAAGCCTTCTAACTTCATCTGCAACAACAGCAAATCCCTTACCTGATTCTCCAGCTCTTGCCGCCTCAATTGCTGCGTTTAAAGCCAGCATGTTAGTTTGCTCAGCAATCTGCGTAATTCCTTCCAGAAATTCATTTACCTTATCCATACTCTCTTGGAGTTTTAATACTGTAGAATAAGACTCACTTACCGCAGTATTAATAATATCCATTTGCCGATTCATTTCTCCTATATTTTCCACACCTTCATTTACAATCTGAACAGTTGAAACAGAAACTTTGGCCATTTCCCTTGAAATTGATGCAGTATCAGCCACAAGTTTATCCGCATCCAGCATCATAACATTAATATTGCTTACACTTTCCGCTTCCTCGCCAATACCTTTTGTAACCTCTTCTACCGCCAGTGCAACACTATCACTGGATTCCTTAATTATCTGTAAAGTTGTGTTGCAATTTGCTATATCATTGTATAAAGATGCAGTACTTTTCTTTAACAGATTTATAGTATTCTCCAATTCTTCCAACAACTTTCTAGAACTATTTTCTTTTTCTATTGCATGATGGATTATTTCACTTCCCCATCTAGTAGCAAAGTATAAAAGCAACACGATAAAATCCATCTTAACCAAATCTGATATAAATTTCTGTATACCCATTGCTCCTACTATTGCCTCAACAATTATACAGTATAAATTAAAGCAACCGGCATAAATGATATAATTCTTCTTGTTTAAATACAGGGTCATAGCACATGCGGGTATAACCAATACAAGAATCATCGTATCTTCTACTACTGAATTGGGTGAAAAATAAACGCTTACCAGCGAAACCATAACCGACAAACACATAATCAGACCTATAATGCCATTATATTTCCTTTTGACAAAGAAAACTGTTGAAATAATCATCCCAGCTGCAAAAATCAACCCCGAAATACTTTCAACATTAATTACGGAATTTGATGAAGACATAGTCATTCCCAAAACAAAGCATACCGCCAAATATGGCCAGAAAATAAATAAAAGAGCTTTATTTACCCTCTTGGCATGGCTCTCTAGCGTAAGTTCCTTCATACCCACAACCTATCCTTTCTTTGAAATTAGTATAATTGATACACATCGTGCCATTATGAGAAAATTTTTTGTAAAAATTGCCTAGTCCTTGCGTACAGAAATGCCTAAAATATGTATTGCTTTAGCTTGTTTATAATTTGACATCGTTATGTAAAACTATATTCGACATCCCTTTTTAAAATCCTCTCTCATAAATGAGAGTTGTATGGAGGAACATATTGCCATGAGCTGTAAAGCTTGCTTCTTAAATTTATATGTAGCTTCTCAAAAGTCTTATCCAGTGCATAAAGTGTTTTTAAAATCTTGTCTTCACGGCAATTTTCTCCCATATGCCCGATTCGTATCACCCTGTCCTTCAAAAATCCAAAAGCTCCTGCAATTAATATATTGTGTTCGTTAAGCATCATATTGGATATATCGGCAAAAGTTGTCCCTTTCGGTACATAAAAAGTTGTAACAGTATTGGAGAAACCGTTTATAGGATACAATTCCAGCCCGCTGTTTACCAGAGCAGTTCTTACTGCGTTTGCAATGCTTCTGTGTCTCTCAAGGCGCAGGCTGTCTTCTATGAGCCTGTCAACAGCCACTCTTAGCGCATAAATATCACTAACCGGCTGAGTATACGGAAACCATCGCTCCTCATACCAGCTTTTCCATACGGACAAGTTGCAGTAATAGCCCGTAATCGGAGTCTTCCTTTTCAATATGGCATTCCATGCATCCTGACTTATACTTAAAAAAGTCAGTCCGGGAGGTGCGGAAATGCATTTCTGAGAAGCACCCAGCACAATATCGATATTCCACTCATCCGTCTCCAAAGGCTCTCCCCCTATAGCTGAAACCGAATCAACAATGGATAAAATCCTATATTTCTTTAGTATTTTGCAAATATCGGCTATAGGATTCGTTATACCTGAAGGGGTTTCACAATGTACTAGAGTTGCTGCTTTGAAGTTTCGGTCCTTCTTAAGAAAATCTTCAATCACATTTACATCGACAGCCTGGCGATAGTCAAATTTCAAATATGTAGCTTCTCCTCCATACATCTTTACATAAGAGCCAAATCCGTTTCCAAATATGCCGTTATCAATGCACAAGACCCTGTCCCCCGGTTCAATGATTGATGCACAGGAAGCCTCCAAGCCTAAAATTCCTTCCCCTGACATTATAATTACATCATTCTTTGTTCTAAGAAGCTTTTTAAGTCTTTCACCTGTTTCCTTGTAAAATTCGAAAAAGCTTTCGTCCACATCGGGATTTATTATTTCCTGCAGCATGGCTCTTCTTACATCTTCATGAACATATGTGGGGCCCGGAGTCATTATCAATGGTTTATTCATTGCAATCCACCTCTTTTTTCTTTGTATCTTTAAAATCATTGTTTATTCATATTGCATTGTTAATACATACATATATGTATAAAGCGTATCGATACATTTTAAAACTGTATCGATTAGTTTATAGTATTTTAATAGTGTGGAAGATTTTTGTCAATAACCAAATTGAATCAATAATAAACCGATAATGCAAAAACCCGGGAACCAATACTTCCCGGGCTTTCCTTAAAACAGGTCATTTATACCGCATTGTGTACAAAAGATACAATTGCCGATATCGGTATATCGGTCACCGAACCGACAGTGTATACCGGATATCCGTTCCATCCGCCAGCTGTAACTGCTCCAACTTCACTGGCAGGCTGTATATATCCGCCATAGCCTTTTCCGTAACCATGACCGCAATCGTACGGATTCTTATAATCATGGCCATAGCCTACATTAAAGTTTGAACATGCATTACCGAGGGAACATGCCGGAGGAGGACCGATTCTTGTAATGAGACGTACAAAGCATTCGTTTACCGAGAGAATAACTCCGGTAAAACCTGCACCGGATTGTCCTCCGCTTTTTGTAAATATAGTCACTGTTTCACCAATATACTTTGACAGTAAAGCAGGAAAACTTACGTCTCCATAGCCTCTGATTTCATCAGCCATTCCTGATACCACCTTTCCATTTTATTTTCAATTGGTTTCTATGATACATATTATGTTAATCTCTTTGCAAAGGTTACATATCAAGGAATCATTATTTCAAATTATCCCTCGGTTATATCACTTATTTCCAAATGTAAGGTGTCATATTCTTCCGGGTTTCTGCTTCTAGCATTAGGATACAAATGAATTTCAAGGCTGACGCTCTTTGCATCTTCCATGCTTCTTCCGTCAAGGGAAGCAATTTTATATCCTATAATATTGTAAATATTAAAGGGTATAACTCTCCCTTTTCTGTCTATAAAATCAATTTCTATCTTTTCTATTTTGGAATCGCCGGGATTGGTCCAATATGGCTTAAATCCGATACTTACAATTCTGCCTTCTGCTCTGTAGGCCGGAATCATAAGTACACATCCCTTTTTCATCATATTGGTGAGAGCCGATTTCAGTTCTTCTATTTCTCTGTAATTCATATTGTCTCCTCCCGAAAGCACCTTTACCGGTTTCACAATATACTAAATAACAGCATCAATACAACTTCAAGTAAAAAACCGATAATCTAATACATTTTATGTATACCGAACTTCATTTGTTACATCCCAAACAGTAAACAACAGATAAAAAGCCCTGCAAGCATCACTATAAAGTGACTCTGCAGGGCTTTGCCAACCCGAAGAATATCCGTGGTGTAGTAAATCCGATTTAAAACGGAAATTCCTTGTTCATTTTATTGTGCTTAAAGCTCTTGGTCCTCTTGGCATAATCATCTACAATATGGCCGTTGCCAATCAGTTTGTATTTGTAAATCAACAATCCGTCAAGTCCTACCGGTCCCCTTGCATGAATCTTACTTGTACTGATTCCCACTTCGGCTCCGAATCCATACCGGAATCCGTCACTAAAGCGCGTGGAACAATTCCAGAATACGTTGCCCGAATCTACAAGGGACATAAAGCTTGCTGCATTTTGCTTGTTATTTGTGATTATACTGTCGGTATGTCCCGAACCGTAAGTATTAATATGATTTATGGCTTCATCCAGATTCTCAACTACCTTTATAGACAGCTTGTAGTCAAGATACTCCGTCTTCCAGTCCTCCTCAGTTGCCGGCGTAACAGGTATAATCTTCTGTGTTTCACTGCAACCGGCAAGCTCCACATTTTTTGCATCCAACGCTTTCTTTAGCTCAGGCAAAACCTTTGGTGCAATATTTTTATGAACCAGCAATGTCTCCGTTGCATTGCAGACGGCAACATACTGGGTCTTGGAATCCACAACAATTCGAATTGCCATGTCAATGTCGGCATCCTCATCTATATAACAATGGCATATTCCGTCTGCGTGACCCATTACAGGAATGTTGGAATTATCCATAATATACCTGACAAATTCATTTGAACCCCTCGGGATAATAAGGTCAATATATTTGTCCATTTTAAGCATTTCATTTACATCTGCCCTTGTCTCCAAAAGCTTGAGCCAGTTTGAGGGAATTCCAACCTCTTCAGTAGCTTCAGTAATAATTTGGGCAAGTATCTTATTAGTCTGACTCGCTTCGGAACCGCCTTTTAAGAGAACGCCGTTTCCGCTTTTTAAGCAAAGCGTCGAAATCTGCACAAGGGCATCCGGCCTTGACTCAAAAATAATTCCCACTACTCCTATAGGGCATGTAACTTTATAGAGCTCAAGCCCTTCATCAAGCTCAGTGGAAAGAAGGGTCTTTCCCACCGGGTCCTCCAGCTTTACCAGACTGTTAATGCCATCTATTACATCCGAAATCTTGGCTTCATCAAATTTCAATCTCTTAAGGAGAGGCTCTGCAAGTTTTTCCTCCTTGCTTCTTTGCAAATCTTCATTGTTTGCCTTTATAATCTCGTCTTTTCTCTCCATTAACAACCTGGCAATATTTTTAAGAGCTTTGTTCTTCAATTCAGTTCCTGCGGCTGCCAGCCTTATAGAAGCCTCCTTAACCTGAAAGGCCATTTCATTTATACTCATATGAATTTCCTCCCATCAAAACTTAGGTGCTCTTTAATATAAATTGCACTATATATCCATTATAACACAAACATATCCAGCAAACCACTTAAATCCTTAATTACAGCACAATGATTATACTTTGAAAATTCATTCTCTTCTGTCGTGCCTGTAAGAACCGCTACAAAATCCACTCCCGCATTTTCTGCAGTCCTTGCATCTACCGTACTGTCCCCTACAAAAAGAACTTCTTCCTTCCCACAGCCAATTTCCGCCATGGCTTTCAAAAGTCCTTCGGGGTCCGGTTTGTGCACTGCAACATCTTCACCGCCGATAATTATATCAAAATACTGTAAAAGTCCGTCCCTCTTCAATATATCCTCTATTCTGTACCTGTATTTCGTAGACACAATTCCTGTTTTTACATTTAGGCCCTTTAGCTTTTTTACAACACATTCGACAGTATCAAATACTTTAGTGCCGTCACACATAACAACATCTGCTCTTTCTTTAAAGTATTGACGAAAAAGCTCGGCATTGGAATCGGAGGTATCACCGCTTAGCTTCACAAAAGCTTCGGACAGCGTAAGGCCTATTGTTCTGCAAATACTATCCGGTGAAGATTTGGAATAACCCATTTTTTGCAGTCCATAATTAATACATTCTATAACACCTTTGGATGAATCTGCCAGTGTATAGTCAAAATCAAAGAATACTGCTTTGTATATACTCATTATCCACCTCAATAAAATCTGGTTTTCTAATGATTATACCAAAGCAAGTATTCTTTATCAATTAAAACATTATCGTAATATTGGCATAGTTTTCCTTATAGCATGCTATTATATATACTCTTTGGTTTCAGTTGAATCATTGATTTTCCATATGCCGTCAACCTTTATGAGGCTGCACTCTCCGGTTATTCTGTAATTCCTAAAGTTCGGACCGCTTTCCTTGTTTATTGTATAAACATAACTTACTTTCGCCTGTCCCTCACCTTTTGAAACAACCTTCAGGCTTTCTATGTTATAAGCAAGATCATAGGTTGCAAATAAAACTTCCAGATTTTCTTTTGTCTCATCTTTATACAATTCATCGGTCATGCAGCTAAAATATGCGGTAATATCTTCGTTTTCCAGCGACCTTATTATTTTGTAAACCGCAAAATTCAACTCAAAGTCACTGTCAAACACCAAAGTTTTTCTAGCAATTTTCAAATTATTAAATGAATATTTTGCAAGCTCCTTCACCCAGTCAGCTATATAGTCGGCCGGAATTGCAGCATTGACATTTTGATTTGAAACTCCATAAGCCATTATTCCCACGACATTACCCTTCATGTCAAATACAGGGCCTCCGGAGCTTTCCTTTGAAACCGAAGCCGTTAACTCCATTGCATCGGCCAATCCGGCAATCTTAAATCCCTTTATGCTTCCTTCTGAGATGATATTTTCAAGCCTGTTTGATTTACCTATTGCCACAACCCTGCTACCTTTGGCCAAAGACGCTTTTGTGCCAATCTTAAGCGTTTTTACTCCTGTATCAACTGTGGTCTTTAACAGTGCGAAATCCTTTGACTTATCGAATTTTACAATTCCGTCCACATCATATACTTTTCCGTCATTTGCTGTTATTTTAACAACCACAGCGTTTTTAACCAAATTATAGTTTGTCGCAAAGAGCCCTGTTCCAACAACAAATCCACTACCCTGAGAAACAATCCTCTTGTTCTCGTCATAGGCTGTTATCGAAACCACACTTTCACCTAATGTCGCTATCTCCTTTGCACTAAGCTTCGGCTCATTTACCGGAGAATTGCTTGCAACAGGTGAATCTGACGGTGTCACCTCGGGTTCCGTAGGCGTTGGTTCCAAAGTTGCTGACGGTTCCGGAGATTTTAACGGTGTAGGTGTAGGCACAGGTGTCGGTTCGGGGTCAGCCTCTATTTTTTCTATTAATTCAGAAAGCTTCGAAGATTTTGCTTCATCAAGGCTAATATCAATACCTTTCTCTACTGCTTCCATGTAAAGATGATATCTTCCCATTGACATATCGTTTTCCAAAGCCTTCTCTCTTTCTTCTAAGTCCACAGCCACTGTCTTATGGTGGATAGAACCATTACCCAATTCTTCCATTCCCTGTTCTATAACTTCTTTCAACTCATTGAGTTTTTGATCCTTTTTCGTTTCGGATTTTTTCTTCTTATCATTTAATGCCATGGAAACAAGCACATAATTCTCATTATCACTTGAAATGTAGCCTAGTGATTCTGCTTTTTCAAGAATCAGCGCCATGGCAGATTTGATATCTTTTTCTGCAAGTTCAAGGCTTTCCAATACCTCTGATGCGTCTTGGTTCATTGCAGTAGCGTTGACAACTTTATGTTTACTATTTACCGTAAATTCAAGGCTTGGATTAATATCAACACTGACATAAGCGTATTCACTACGTGAACCGTTGCCCATCATGTTGCGGCCAAACAGGAATATCAGCACAAAAGCAGCTGCAACCGATGCTATCCTGGAGAAGTTTCTAATATTGCTTATGCGTGAGAAATTCTTTATTTCAGATTTCTTACTGTTTGACACCCGTGAAAAGTCCACTACTCGCGAAAAATCTACTACACGGGAAAAGTCCACTACTTTTGACTCCTGTGAAGACTCCTCTCTTACAGTTTCCTTGCTTCCCGATACTCGTGAAAAATTCTTGATGTTATTAATCCGCGAAAAGCCTTTAATATTGCTTACCCTTGAAAATCCCTTAATTTGGCGAGTTTTTTGGATTTCTTCTATACGCTTGCTTGAAGGAGAATACCTGTATACTTTACTCTCAGGTTTATACACATCCTCTTCGTCAAAGCTTATAAGTTTGCCTACTACCATACCAGCGCGCTTTTTTATAGCAATCAATCTAGTGTCATCTGTGCGAACAATAGCTCTGTCCTTCCGTATTTCAACTATTACGCCGATCATTTTCATATTATATCCCCCACTTACCCCATTTTGGAATATAGTGCCAAACCTTAATACTGCTCGTTAAGATAATGCATAAGAATCCGGGTCGCTTTAAAGAAAAACATATTCTACTAATTATTTCGGAAAATTTGTCCGATAATATTAGAGTAAAAATGTTTACAATAAAGGGATATTTATGCCAACCAAGGCCCGGCATTCAATAATAGAGTTCGGATATAGCAAAAAATAAAAGCTCGGGACATCGAGTCCCTTCGCTTTTGCCTCTTTCATTTCATTCCAAGAGGCCAAATCAAAAAAGCCGCCCAAACTCTCCGTCAGGCGACCTTAAATCAGACTAAAACAATATTTTATTCTCACTTTTAACTATCACTATGGCCTTTCTGCCCATTTAAAGCCAAATACACTTCCGCAAATTCCTCCGACCAAATGGGCCAACTGAGAAATGTTGTCTTTAACGAAAATACCGTTCATAACCTCTCCTCCCAGATAAATCACAACAACAAGTATGAAGGTTATGGGTATTCTTCCTTTTTCAAAATTGACAAAGGAACTTAGCAAAATAAACATAAAAACAACACCGCTTGCTCCTAAAAGGGCCGTATTGGAAAAAAGAAGTATGTTTACAATTCCCGTAACCACAGCCGTTACTGCTATCATAAAAGTAATTCTCTTCGAGCCGTATTTTTCTTCAAGCATGGGCCCAAGAAGCAAAATCAGAAGAAAGTTGTTCATATAATGTTCCCAGTTCGCATGTCCCAGTATATGTCCAAAAAGCCTCAAATAAAAAAATATATTGAAGGGACTGCTGCGATATACCGAAAACAGCAATGAAGTTGTATATCCATGGGTTAGCTTCTGAAGTATCAATGCTCCCAGCGATAAAAGCGTCATTGTGAGTATGACCGGTGAATTATAATGCAAACCCTTGTATCTGCTTTGTAAACTCACTTATAAAATTCCTCCCCTTTTCACTCATTATCAAACACTTTTACGGGTCTTAACCTGTTTTCAAAAGTTCCGTCTCCCAATTGTCCAAAATCGTTCTTCCCCCATGCCCATACCGTTCCGTCATTTTTATATGCTATGGTACACTCCATACCTGCCTGTACTGCTATAACTCCGGTAAGCCCTTCCACCTTTATCGGAACAGTACTTTTCATTGTTGTTCCGTTTCCTAGCTGTCCAAAATCGTTTTTACCCCATACCCATACAGTTCCGTCAGCTCTCAATGCCACTGTATGGCTGCTTCCGGCATCAACAGCTACAACATCCTCAAGCCCTTCAATCTTCTGAGGCTCCAAAATATAATTTGTTGAACCGTTTCCAAGCTCACCGTAGAAGTTTCCTCCCCAAGTCCATACAGTACCGTCACTCTTTAATGCTACCGAATGAGTCTGTCCTGCAGCTACCGAAACAATATCGGTAAGGTTTTTGGCTTGATTAGGTTCAAAATAAATATAAGTATAAACATTGTGGTGTTGTTGCGCACCATTTCCCAATTGTCCCCAGACGTTTTCCCCCCAGGTCCATACCGTTCCGTCCTCTCTTAATACAACTACATGTCCTGTCCCGATATCCGCCATTTTTATGTCTCCCAAACCTTTTATTTCCCACGACAAATATTCGGCATCCTTGGAACTGCTTATGGGAGGAAGCGAATGCAGCCAGACCGTGCCATCATTCTTTATTATGAGGGTACGGGAATAATTCGCCGCCACATATTTAATGTCCGAATGGGTCTCAACTTTAATGGGAGTATTTATGGTTCTTTCCCTTGTAACAGGATCCCTTTCAGTATATTCTATTAATTGAAGACTGTAATTGTTTCCCCATGCCCATAAAGTACCGTCTTTATCTAGTGCCAGCGTGTGCTCACTACCTGCCGCCACTGATTTTATTCCGGTAAGACCGTCTATCATAACGGGTTTATCCTCAAAAGGTGTGTCACCGAGTCCCAACTGCCCCTTCCCGTTGTCACCTAAAACCCATACTGTTCCGTCATTCTTTAAAATCACCGAATGAGCATAACCCGACTGGAACCGAACGATACTACCGTCACTTTTATCCACCTCTCCGGGAAGCTTGTCCACAGCTCTTAATAAATACTTTTTCAGCCATGAAAAATCTATTGAATTTATTTCTCCGTCAGCATTTACATCCGCTGCCTTAATACCTTCGGCGGAAAAATCATCCTTATCCTTTAACTTGAGTATATACTTTTTTATTAACATGAGATCGCGGGAATCTACTTTAGAATCTCCGTCTACATCGCCCAAAAGCGCGCTTTTACTGCCGGCTGCGAAAATTGAAGCAGCTCCGGATACAGTGACAAAACATAAAATGACAAGCAAGCAAACTATCTTTTTTAACACACATTTACTCATCAAAAAACTTCTCCCCCAAAAATAAATATATCGGAAAGTAAAATTAGATATCTATCAAACACCTATTTTTATAATACTATTAATAATGTAAAATTGCAATTATGAAAATTTCAACCAAATGCTTTTATAAATGGCTCTATCCTATGAACCTCTTTAGAAGTTCTTTGTCAACACAGTATTCATATGCACTCTCTTTTGATATACGTCCTTGTTGATAGAGCTCGGCAATGGATTTGTCAAGAAGCTTCATTCCCTGGGATGCCCCCGTCTGAATCATAGAAGTAATTCCGGTCACTCTGCCTTCTCGTATGAGATTACTGATTGCCGGAGTAACAATCATTATTTCCAGAGCCGCAACCCTTCCCTTACCCTCAACATCGGGAATCAATCTTTGGGATATAACTGCTTTTAGCGCACTGGATACCTGTACCCTTATCTGCTGCTGTTGGTGGGGCGGGAAAACGTCAATAAGCCTGTCTATTGTTTTTGCAGCACCCAAAGTATGCAAGGTGGAAAGAACCAAATGGCCTGTCTCTGCCGCTGTTACCGCAATACTTATAGATTCGTTATCCCTCATCTCACCTATAAATATCACATCGGGGTCTTCTCTTAACGCGGCTCTTAGAGCATTGGCGTAGGACTTGCTGTCCTGGGATATTTCCCTCTGGTTTACAACGCACTTATCATGCTTGAAAATATATTCGATAGGGTCCTCAAGAGTCAGTATATGCCCTTCCTTTGTAGAATTTATCTCATTAATAATTGAGGCCATGGTGGTAGATTTACCGCTCCCCGTAGGACCGGTTACCAATATAAGCCCTTCTTTAATCTTGCAAACTTCTTTAATCACATCGGGAAGTTTCAGAGAATCCAAAGTCGGAATTGTAGAGGCAAGTATTCTGAATACTATCGCCACAGAACCCCTTTGAAAAAAAACATTCACTCTGAACCTTGAAATTCCCGGGACTGTCATTGAAAAATCCACTTCTCCCACAGTCATAAGATGCTCAAGCTTTTCATTGTCCAAGCATTCCTTGGCATAGTTCATTGTGTCCTCACGAGACAGTATATTATCGCTAAGCGTTTTCATTTTTCCGTTTATTCTGAAAGAAGGCGCCCTGCCCACAGTTAAATGTATATCGGAAGCTTTATTTTCAACACCCGTTTTTAAAATTTCCTTCAACTCCGTCAAAACGATCATCTCCTAAATAAGTGTGATGTGTAATT
>NZ_DAORXT010000077.1:0-10295 GCF_035371925.1 Acetivibrio sp.
TGGGTCGAACAGTGGCTTCGGTCACTGATTTAATACAATATTAATTGTACAAGGGAGTGAAACCTTTTTAAGGCAATAAGGTTCTGAGGAGGAAAGAGCCAATGAAAAGTAAATTGTGTTTTATAATATCATTGTGTGTTTTAGTACAATGCTTGTTGATAGATACATATGCAAAAAGCTATGAGAGTGCAAAGGAAGCAATATATGATGCTAATGACTTCATATTTCAAAAAACGGGTTACAAAGATTACTATTTATTAGAGATTGAATGTAAATACAAAATTCTTACACAATCATCAGATTGGGAGTGTAACTGTCGATGATTATAAAGACCAAGTAGCAGTGAGTTTGCCGAATGTAGAAGCTAAAATTTATAGAAGTAGCTTTGGAGATGATCCCCAAAAGAAAAATTGGTTAGTCAGTGACAAAGAGGCTGATATAATAACAAAGTTTTTAGAAACGTCCTATGATATTTCTGTATTGAAGAAGTATAAATACAACACCAAATGTAATGTACATGAGGACTGTGCAGCTGAAGGTTGCCCGGGCTATGTAGAAGAAACAGGTTATGCAAGCAGCAATCGAAGCGGAAGTGCTCCGATAGAAATAAACACATATGTGTATAACGGCAAGAAAGATTTGAGCAAGAAGGTGTTTGAAAATAAAATTAGTAATAATTATGACGCAGACTTTAAAGCAAGAATCCTATGGACAAATACTCCTATTAAGTTTAACGTAATACGCTATATGTGGAACCTGAATGAACGTGGAGAGCCGATTACATGGCAATCTGTACCGGGCAAATACGAAAGGGGGGTTGTGCAGCAGTGCAGTGCTGATATCGACTGGAATGTAACCAGCTCAATGAAACAGGATTATGAAAAAGCTAAGAATGCTGCAAGAGAAGGTAAACAAGACAAAACATTTTATGACAAGGCAGTGTTTGCAACAGATAAAAACCTGCAAAGAAATTACGAGTATCCAATAAAATCAGGCTATTACTTTAATCCAACGGGTACATATACATTTGAGGTTACAACTGTTACCTACAAGAATAGCAAAGGCGAGACAGAGGAGCATAAAAAGCTTGTAAATGAGTTAATCAACTCCTTCAGATATGAGTCAAACTTAATATATATTAATTCAAACAATCAGCCTGTAAATATTGCAAATGGGCCTTACACAGACCTTGGAGTATTGACTGTAAAAGATAATGAATTGATAACTGAATATAGACAATACGAGAAGAAAGAATATAGGATACCCTATTATTCTGACAAGCCGTATGATGATGAAAATGAAAATAAAACTCATGATTTTTGGAAAATGTCTATGGAAGGTTATTCTTTATCAGGCAGCTTAGACAGTTATAATAAGTATAAATATCGGGAATATGTTGCAGGAGGAGAAGTATATGAAATAACTGAGACTACAAAGGTTACAATTGTAGTAAATAAGGATAATAAAATGTTTTATACTCATCCTAAAATGCCGGATGGAGAATACTATGTTAGAGTAAAGCTTTCTCCTATAAACTTAAGTAAAATTACTAATGTTGAATACAAATCAATAAATGATTCGTTAAAGGAAGTCATTTTAGATGGTATTAAGGTTACTGTAAAAGGCTCAATATATGATGATATAAGTTAATAACTATATTACATATAACAATAACTTACCGTGTTACCCTGAAAGAATGCGTATGTGCAAGGCTTGTAGGGTACACGGTTTTCTGTATATTTAAGAGTTTTTGCTCACTCACTGACAACCGTCAAACAGATCATTACATAGTGGAATGGTTGCGCAGTTGATAAAATCACTGTAGAAATAATTAAACGGAGGATGATGAGCTTAATTATACCGACTTTAAAACAAGGAATATTGATTATAATGATGAATCTTCAGAATTGTAAAAACCAGTATTAAAATAATTTTGGTGTATGAGAAGGAGAACTCATATAAATATTTTACTGATACAAGCTTGGATGCCCAAAAATTAAAAAAATACAACGGTTTTGCCGTCAAAAGTAATTAATTGAAACTTGAAATATCCGGTGATATAATTTTCCTATAAAAATATGTCGGGGAGTGGGGTCATTGAGAATAAAAATATCGCCGGAAGAGATGACTAGAATAGCTGGAAACCTAAAGAGTTTGTCCGATAAATTTGATGATATAATAAAAGACATAAACAGTACAGTGAAGCTAATCGACTGGGAATTAAGAAGTAAAGAGGGCGTAGACCAAAAAGCATCGGATGCGATTAAATCAGCCAAAAAAATATCCAGTGGCCTTAAGTCAATGGCGAAGGACCTTGAATTTGCCAGGGACAGGATGGTTGAGGAAGATAAGAAAGCATCCGCTACTGCTAAAAAGATGAAGAGTGCAACTTTTAGCACTTCTATGGCAGCAGCTGCTGCAGGAAGTGTGAAAGTTTCAAATGTAAACTATACATCGGACTACAAAAACCTAGGTCCCGGAACGGCAAGCTGCCCGAATACATTTGTTGGTGACCCCGTAAACGTAACAACGGGAAACTTTTATGTAACCAAAAAAGATATCCAAATACCTTCAAGGGGTATTGCTCTCGAAATTAGGCGATATTATAATTCCATTGACCAAACCTACGGAATTTTGGGAAAGGGCTGGAGAATAGGATACGAAACCAGCCTAATGAACATAGAGGATAGCAAGGATTTATTGGTAGTGTATCCCGATGGAAGCGTAAACATATTTGAATATGATGAAAAAGACAATAAGTATAAAGCTCCAAGGGGAGTTTTTGATATACTCCAAAAGAATGAAGATGAAAGCTATGTATTGAAAATTCATGATGGAACTACCTACAGATATGACAAATCCGGAAGCCTCATATCAATAAGCGACCTTAACGGTAATGCAATCTCCATAGAATATGACGACCAAGGCATGATTTCTTCGGTAGTATCACCGGGTGGAAAATTCTTGGACTTTTCATATGAAGGTGCGAGATTGAGAAAAATAACCGACCATACGGGAAGGCAAATAACTTACTCCTATGATAAATCCGGAAATCTCATACAGGTAAGGTATCCGGACGGAGGAGTTATTAAATATGGATATGACAATAAAGGCATGATATCCATAACAGACCAAAACAAAAATACCTATGTCCAAAACACATACGACGAAGCAGGCCGGGTTGTAAAGCAGCTTGATTATGAAGGAAACGAGCTGATTATAGAATACTGCCCGGAAGAATGCAAGAATATATTTAAATGGCAAAAAAGCGGCATAACCCGTATATACAAATACAATGAAGAAAAGCAGCTTACGGAAATCATATACGATGACGGTACTAAAGAAATATACACCTATGATGAAAATAAAAACAGAAGCAGCATAACGGACAGAAATGGCAGGACAAAGCGGCTTAAGTATGATGAAAGGGGTAATTTGACGGCGGAAATAATGCCGGAGCCCTTCAACTACACAATAAGATACAGCTACGATGACAACAACAGAAGGACGAAAATCAGCACTCCGGCAGGAGGCCTTGCAAGATTTGAATATGATGCAAAAGGAAATCTCCTGAAGCGTGTTGTAAAAATAGACGGCAGCAATAATTCTGAGACTGTATATACATATGACGAATTCGGAAGAGTTTTGACAATTACCGATGCCGAGAATAACACCACATCCTTTGAATATAATGATGAGGATATAAGCAAGCCTTCAGCAATAATTGATGCGGAAGGAAACAGGTTTATCTATGATTTTGATGCCGTAGGAAGAGTTGCAGCAATTACAACCGGCTACGGAACCGTAAAAATCGAATATAATGAGCGAGACAAGATAACAGGTCTGATTGATGCGGAAAATAACAAGATCAGGATAAAATATGATGCCGTCGGAAACATGGTCGAGGTTATCACTCCCGAGCAATATGCAGAAAAAGGTGATAAGGGAAAAGGCTATACCTTTGCGTATGATGCAATGGACCGAATGATAAAGCAGATTGACCCATTGGGAAATGTATTTTCGGTAAAATATGATGAGCACGGGAATAAAATCAAAGAAGTCAACCCCAATTACTATACTCAAGAGGAAGATGACGGCATAGGAATTGTCTTTAAGTATGACTCCAACCATAGGCAGATAAATACCGTTTTCCCTGACGGAAGCAAGTCCAGAATAAAATATGACCCTCGAGGCAATATAATAAAAACCATTTTGCCGGGCGATTATAACGAGGAAACCGATGATGGCCCGGGAATGCAATTTATATATGATGAAATGAACCGAATTGCTAAGATTCTCGACCCGAATGGAAATGTATTTGCCAAGTATGTGTATGATGAGGACAGCAGAGTCATAAAAGAAATTAATGCAAAGGGATACATCAGCGCGGACAATGACGAAGAACGATGGGGCACATTGTATAAATACAATCTGGCAGGCTGGCTGGTTGAAAAAAGAACTCCGCTTCAAAATATAGATGGGCAGGTCTTTTACAATGTGACAGAAAATGTTTATGACAGAAACGGCCGGATTGTACAGCAAAAAATCTCTCCTGAGTATGTAACCAAAACCGGATATCCGAAGAACTGGAACATCATAAGCTACAAATACGACAAAAACGGAAGAGTCATTGAGGTTTCCGACAGCATTGGCTCCAATATTCAGTATGAGTATGACTGCCTTGGTAAGAAGACTTTGGAAAGAATTAAAATAAATGATAATGCATACAAGATAACCCGATTTGAATACAGCAGTGCCGGAAGACTCAAGAAAGTTTCCGAAGAGTGCAATGGAAGTGATTTGGCAGGCGAAGAAAAGGGAACCGTTACAGCGGATACCTTGTTTGAGTATGACAGGAACGGCAATATTACAGCTATTACTTCTCCGGAAGGGTATAGGAAGAGATTCATCTACGACGATGCAAACAGGAGGATTGGCGTTGAGGCTTATTTGCCGCCAGAGGGTGTAAAAATATCCGGCAATGCCGCCAATGCATTGTTAAAGACTACAGTTAGAAGGACACTGTACAGCTATGATAAAGCAGGAAACCTTGTACGGCAAACCCTTCCCAACGGAAGTACCATTGAAATCGAGTACGACAAAATGAATAGAAGAATCAGGGTAAAGGATGCAGATGGAAATACAACAAGGCTGTTCTATGATACGTCAGGTAATTTGATAAAACGCGTGTTGCCTGAAAATTACAATCCTGAAATCGATGACGGCCCGGGAACATCTTATCTTTATGACTCTATGAACCGACTTTTACAGGTCACAAATGCAGCGGGAGTTGTTGTGGAAAGAAACGTGTACAATACAGCGGGAGAGATAATAAAGAAAATCGGGGCTAAAGGCTACCTGGCGGCATCCGATGATAATGAGAGATACGGTGTGGAATACGGATACGATATAGGAGGAAGACTTAGGTATATTACAACGCCTGAAGCGAAGGCAAAGGGAATTATAAGCCAGCAATATAACTATAATTCTTTGGGGTATATTACGGAAATTATTGACGGAAAAGGAAATGCAACAAGATATGCACTTGATTTGTGGGGAAAAATTAAAGAAGTTCATGAAGCCAGCGGTTCTGTTTTCAGATACGAATATGATTATGCAGGCAACCTTACAACAGTAATGGATGGAAATGGAAATACCACGCGATACAATTACAACAGCCTTAATCTTCTTTCGGAGATTATTGACCCGCTGGGAGGAAAAATTTCTTACAAATACGACAAACAGGGAAGAATGGTTTGGACTTCCAATAGGGACGGAAAAGCCATACATTACAGATACAACTTTGACGATAAGCTCGTAAGCATTTGGAGTGAGGACGGAATTCTTGAAAAATATGAGTATAATCTTGACGGAAGCTTAGCGGCATCTATAAGCGACAGGACAATTCATTCGTATACCTACACTCCGTCGGGAAGACTTAAGAGAAAGAATACAAACGGTGTTGGTGTATTGGATTATGAGTATGACAAGAACGGACGTTTAACAAAGCTTACCGACATAAGCGGAAAAACTATCGAGTATACTTATGACATTCTTGGCAGACTTTCAAATGTGATAAACGCAGGGAGGCAAACGGCACAGTATGAATACAATCCGGATAATACCGTATCACGGATTTTATATGGCAGCGGAGTTTGCGCAAAGTATGACTACGACATGGATAAAAGGATAATTGGGCTTCTTAATGTTGATCCTTTCGGTCAAGAACTCTTTAGAGGAAAGTATTCCTATGATGCCAACGGCAACCGGATAATGCAGGATGAAAACGGCAAGGTGACGTCATATAGCTATGATAGCATAAACAGGCTTGAGAGAGTTTCTTACCCCGAAGGCAGTAGTGAGAAATTTGCATATGATAACGCAGGAAACAGACTTGCCAGAGAATTCGGTGAGCTGATTGAAAACTATAAATATGACGAAAACAACAGGTTGATACAAAAGGTGTCAAATGGCGTTGTGACAGAGTATGAATATGATGCCAGAGGCAATCTTGTAAAAGAGATTGAAGGAGAATCTGAAAGAATATTTGAATATGATGAGTTTAATAGACTTACAAAGGTAATAAATGCAGACGGTACATATATGGAAAACATATATGATGCCGAAGGCATGAGAGTGCAGACCATAGAAAACGGTGAGTACCGAAGGTTCATATTTGATGGAAAGGACGTCATATCCGAGGTCGGTGAGGATTGGGAGATAAAGAGCAGGAGCATAAGAGGACATTCGTTATTGGAATTGGAAGATGAAAATAATAATTCCTATTACTATTTACATAATGTACATGGCGATGTAACTAATCTTACGGACAGTTCGGGAAGGATTGTAAACAGTTACGATTATGACGCATTTGGTAATACTGTAACTGCGAAAGAGACAGTACGCAACAGGTTCCGTTATGCGGGAGAGCAGTATGATAATATGACGGGGCAGTATTACTTGCGGGCGAGATACTATAATCCCTCTGTCGGACGGTTTACGCAGGAGGATACATGGAGGGGCTTTACCTATAATCCCGCAAGTTTGAACCTCTATACATATGTTGAGAACAATCCTGTAATGTTTGTTGACCCTACAGGACATTGGCCTAAATTTATTGATAATGCGATAGATTGGGTCGGCGACAAGGTAAGTGATGCGGTTGACTGGGCAGGAGACAGGATAAGCGATGCGGTTGATTGGGTAGGAGACAGAGTGAATGATGCAATTGATTGGGCAGGCGACCGAATCAACGATGTCGGCAACTTTATAACAGATACGGCAACCAGTGTTAGAGACTGGTGGGTGGAAAATAATGTTGGAGCATACGTTGTTGGTGGCTTGAAGATATTGGGTGCGGTTGCTATAGGTGTAGGCGCAGTTGCGTTTACTGTTGCAACTTTTGGAGCTGGGGCACCGCTGGCTACTTTGGCAGCTGGAGCGGCAATTGGTGCAGGAGTAGGTTTGGCAGCAACTTATGTAACGGATGTTGTTTCTAACTTTGCCCAAAACGACTGGAAATGGTCGGCATCCAATTTTCTGCCATCCTCTTCACCAGGTGAATATATAGCAAATATGTTATCGGGTGCTATTGGCGGAATGATGATAGGAACTATTGGTTTTGGGGCAACCGTAGGGATGATGGTCATTGATGCTGCAGTGACTACAGGTGTGGCCACATTTATAGATTCCGGGATAGAAGATATACGTACAGGAAAAATAAATGAGATTGATTTGGGTGATGCTTTAATCGATTTCAGATCAAATCTTATTGGGAATGCTATTGGATGCGTAGTGGGAAATCTTATTCCAGATGTTTATGTACCTGTATCCAAGCAAGAAGCAAGATATATATTAAGAAAAGCAGGTAAGGCATACAATGGAGCTGCTGCAAGAGCCTTTATTAAGCAAAAGGCATTCCAAAAGCAAATAATTGATTTGATAAGTGACTTTGTTGACAAGCTAGCAGGAGGAATAACATCAGAATTAATAGGAGGAGATGGCAAATGTACTGCAAATTAGGTTTGTAATATAAAGTATTTTTACAATAATGGGGGGTAATCATGGAAGAGGTATATAATCAAATACTTTTTAGTGAATTTTTATTTGGTATATTTGCGTTTGTGATAGGCCTTATTGTGGCATTGGTTTTATGGTTTTATGGTGATGACGTTATCAAGGTAAAGAGAAATGGTGTAGTTTTAAGAGAAATAAAACTGAAAAAATCTGCAATGTTTGTTTTTAAACGGTTATTACCATTGATAATATTATTAGCAGTTACAATAACTGGGATATATTCTACTTTAGATTATGTAAAGAAAGATTACCTTTATGGTGAAGGAACAATGACATATTACAGAAAAGCATCGAATACAGTACGTATTGAAATTGATAATAAGTACTACCGTCTGCCGAGAACTTATAGAAAAAATTTTTCATCAAAAAACATAGGAACAACGTACAAATTTGTATACGCAAAGAGAACGAAACTGATTTTATATATAGAAGTTGTAGATGATTCAACAGATACATTTTAGAAGGACTAAAATACACGCATTATTTGCTATTGGAGGAGCAGAAGAAATACAAATCTAAGCAGAAGTATCGAAAAGCCGGCTAAGGTATTTTGCTTTGGCTGGTTTTTGTGATTTATAATGAGTTAATTGATAAAAGTTTTCTAGTGTGCTTTTAGCCTGCTTGAAAGTATGAAGAGGGGATTGTATGTTGAGGGAGGTTACCTAGTGGAGGAAATATACAATAGATTACTTTTTAATGATATGATATTTAATTTAATTTTTGGTGGTCTAGCCATTGCGGCATTGATAGTTCTATGGTTTGGTGGTGACGTTATTAAAGTTAAGCAAAAAGGTGTGGTCGTGCGAGAAATAAAATTGAAAAAATGGACAAGGTTTATTTTAAGAAGGTTAGTACCCTTAATATTCTTGCCGGCTTTTGGAATAAGTATAATAAACTCCACTTTGGATTATGTGAAGAAAGACTATCTTTATGGAGAAGGGAAAATGACACGGTATGAAAAATTACGGTATGCAGAACATATTTATATTGACAGTAAATACTACAATTTGCCGAGGATTTACAGAAGATATTTTTCATCAAAGAACGTAGGAATGACCTACAAATTTGTATATGCAAAAAGAACGAAGTTAATTTTGTACATAGAGGCAGCGGATGATTCAACAGACTCATTTTAGAAGAACTAAAATACGTATATTTTTTGATAGTAGAAAAGCATGAGAAGAATGCGAAACATCCCTAATAAAAATGTACGTGGTTATAAGACGGGAAATATTATAAAATTATGTTAAGAAATTATGCATCTATATAGCATTCACAATCGATATAATAATTCTTAAGTTTACTCATGAATTAAACATGCTTTAAACGTTTTGTAAAGAGCTGCAGCGAATGGTTGGTAAAAAATAATCGATAAAAGAATAATAAAGTATATAAAAATTATAAAAAATAGTACTGGCATGTATAAGATATTTATGGTATTATAATGCTATAAATTATGGAATTAAAGTATATTAATTTTGTAAATTATTAACTACTCTTACGGGGAGATGTATATATTGGAGAATTGTGTTTTCTGCAAAATAATTAACAAGGAGTTGCCCTCAACGATTTATTATGAAGACGACAAGGTTATTGCAATAAAGGATATAAATCCTGCTGCTCCGGTACATGTGTTGATTATTCCTAAGGAGCATATTGTTAATGTTAAAGATATTAACGAATCCAATGCCCAAATATTGATAGACATTCATAAAGCCGCAAACAAAGTTGCAGAGGATTTGGGAATTTCGGAAGAAGGATATAGATTAATAACAAACTGCGGAGCTGCAGCGGGGCAAACGGTTTTCCACCTTCATTACCACCTGTTGGGTGGAGTCGATATGGGTCCTAAAATTCTCTGAGACAACAGGTCGTTATTGCAATAATATACCATATGTGATAATATAATCACATAAGATATTATTATTCATTTGGTATTTTTGATTGGAATATAGTGTATATTAAGTGTTGGGTTTTAAGCTTGGATCCAACATCACAATAATAAATAAAAAACCTAAAGAGTTTATAGGGGGGCAAAAATGAAAAAGTTCCATAACAAACAACTTCAAAACATCATCTGTAGTATTATCGCTATTGTTATGATTTTTGGTGTTATTGCAACAGTGGCATATGCAGAAGTGGGCGGACCGGATGCGTTTCAAAAGGTAGTATTACAGGTGATTAGCCTTTCAGAAAACCAAAGAAAAGACTTTGTTGAT
>NZ_DAORXT010000077.1:10395-14224 GCF_035371925.1 Acetivibrio sp.
TTGAAGGTATAATATTGACATTTGACTTGTCAGAGATTAAAATTAATACTGCAAACTACGCTGATTTGGCGGCCGATATCAACCGCGAAGTTACTGGTGATGCCAGTGATGTTACAGGAACGAAATTTGTTGTAGGTATGTTGTACTACCTGTCACCACTTACTGGTCCAATGGTGTTTGATGGAGCTCAAGATTCTTACAAGATTGACTTTAATGTTCCAAATAACAATACTATGAAACGTCATCTTGACGGATTGATAAAATTGATTAAGTCTTTGGAAAAGAGGGGAGTGACAGATTTTGAGTCCTTCCTTGCTGTAGCTGAGAATATAGTTAATGCTAATGACAATGCTCAGATTTATAACTTCAAGAAAGAGTTACGTGTTTTGTACGGAAGAAGAGTTTACGATGGTGAACTTCCATATCCGCCAGCATCACCAACACCTACATCTGGTGGTTCAGGTGGAACAGGTGGCACACCAACACCTTCAGCAACACCGACACCTACTTCTACTTCTGAAGTTGTAGTGCCTTCACCTAGTGAAGTTCCGGCAGCTCCATTTAATGATGTTGCAGGTCACTGGGCAGAGCAGTTTATTGCAAAGTTGGCAGCTAGAAATATCGTAAGCGGTTATCCTGATGGAAGTGTAAAGCCCGATCTTGAGATATCAAGAGCTGAAATGGCTGTAATTGTTGTTAAGTCAGTAGGACTTGAACCGGCTAAAGACATATCGTTAAAGTTTAAAGATGCAGATCAGATACCTGCATGGGCTGCGGGTTATATACAGGCTGGAGTTGAGGCAGGTATAATCGCAGGATATGAAGATAACACATTTAGAGCATCAAGAAATCTGTCTAGAGAAGAAATGGTTGTATTAATACTGAAAGCTTATGAATTTGGAACTTCAGAGAAGGTAGATTTCAGCTTCACAGATGCGAAAGATATTGGAGATTGGTCAAAACCGTTTGTCGCAAAGGCTGTTGAATTAGAGTTTGTAGTAGGTTATCCGGATAATACGTTTAAGCCTAAGAAGAGTGTAACTAGAGCTGAAGCATTTACAGTTCTTGTGAAGGCAATAGAGGCAAAAGAAGCAGCAAATGCTGCCAATGAGGCTGAAGCTGCTGAGTAAGCTAATAAAATTAATGAATTAAAAAGGTGGAGCATAACGCTCTGCCTTTTTATGTATAATAAAAATTAGAAATTGTCTTGTGGAAGTTTTAAGTAGATGTTATAATTATTTTGTAATTAAACGGAATTGCTACCAGCATAATAGAAAAGGACTGAAGTGAGATGGTTGTGGATATTCATTGTCATGTTCTTGATGGGATAGATGACGGACCAAAGACGTTGGAAGAGGCCATATCATTGTGTAGAATGCTGCAAATAAGGGGTATTGACAAAGTTATTGCTACACCGCACTTTATTGGAGATTATGATTCAAAGCCGACTCCCGAAAATATAAATGAGAAGATATCAACGCTACAGAAAGAATTGAACAAGGAAAATATCAAGCTGGAAATATATCCTGGCATGGAGGTTTTTGCAGCCAATGACACCGTTGAAAGACTGGAAGAGGGCGAGATTTTGACGTTAAATCACTCCAGATATGTGCTTATTGAGTTTTCCTTTGAGAACATTCCCAAGTATATGTCGGAGCTTTTATTTTCTATGCAGCTTAAAGGGTATATTCCAATAATTGCGCATCCAGAACGCTACAGCATACGATACAGAAAGAGCGGCATAATCAAAAAGGCCGTGGAAAACGGTGCGTTGCTTCAGATAAATTCGGGAAGCTTTATGGGTGCTCATGGCTCTGAAGTCCGGGATGAAGCAATTAGGCTTTTAACAAGTGGAATGGCCCATCTTGTAGCTACAGATGCGCATGGAGACAGAAGGCCGGTTTATTCCATATTAGAAGTCAGGGAAGCACTTATTGAAATTTGCGGAGCCGAAAATATGAAAAAACTGCTTTATATAAACCCCCAAAGAGTTTTTGAAGATAAAGATGTGGAGCAAACAAGTTTTGTAAAAAAAAGCTTTTCATTTTTTGATATTTTTAAAAATATAGGGCTTCGCGATTAGCTGTGTTAAAATGTCCTAAACTCCAGGTTAAATTGACAAAATGTATAAAATCTTGTAATATAAAATTATAGACTGCTTTACATAAATATTATGTTAGGAGTTATTATATATGAATAATTTTACAGTGACTAAAACTCCAATTGAAGGACTTATAATTGTAGAACCGAAAGTTTTTGCCGACACTAGAGGAGTTTTTATAGAGAGCTACAATAAAGAGTCATTCTTAGAACTTGGGCTTACTATGGAGTTTGTTCGAGACTATCATATAAAGTCAAGAATAGGAGTATTGAGGGGTATACATTTTCAGAGAAAATTTCCTCAAGGTAGGCTCATAAGAGTAATTAGAGGAAGGGTCTATGACGTTGCTGTAGATTTAAGAAAGGACAGTCCTACTTTTGGGAAATGGTATGGAATAGAGCTTTCAGCGCAAAACAATAAGATGCTTTATATACCGGAAAGGTTCGGCCATGCTTTTTTGACTTTAGAAGACGATACTGAAGTTTTATGCAAAACTACCAATGTATATTATCCGGAATATGACTCGGGAATCATATATAATGATTTGGATTTGGAAATAAATTGGCCTGAAATCGAAGGTGACATAGTTTTGTCAGAAAAAGATAAAAACCTGCCGGCATTTAAAAACGCAGAATTGGATTGACATTCCAACAGTTTTAAAGGAGAAGAAGTATTATGAAAAAAGGGATTGTTGTCGTACTGGTAATTCTGCTGACAATAGGAGCAGGATTTGTTGTTCCTATAATGATAAACAGGGATGTCGGCAGAGCAAACAATCAGCCAAGCAATACGGCATATACACCAGCAGGGACGCAAGAACCTCTGTCAACCCAAAAAGCTGATCAAACAGCAGCGGCGACACTAAAAATCACACCAACTCCGACTGATTATAAATTACCCGATGCTTCCGAAAAGACCGAAAACGGGGGAAAGGGGAAGGCACAGTCTTCCGGATCAAAAGCTTTGGTTAAAGGTTCTCAAGAATGGATAGACAAAAAGATAGAAGAACACAAGGATGAAATATTAGATGAAGACCTTGCCGATTTTAGAAGAATTTTTCCGAAAGTCGATATCGGCTATGTACAGAGCTTAGGAAGTGGCGGATATACCGATGAGGAAACTGAAGAGCTAAAGAATTATCTCTATAAAACTCTTGGAGCCGCAGATTATGAGAGGGCGAAAATATTATTCTACAGATATTCATATATACTTGATGAAGATTAATAGTAATTTTATATAAAAGCATCTACGAAATGTAGATGCTTAATTGTCGAAAGAGGTATTCTGGTAATGCTTGCGAAATCAAAGCAAATTGCAGTTTGAAAATCCTTCGATATTGTTGTGATATAAATATTGACAAAATATTACTGGAAAGTGGTGGCATAATGTGGAAAACTAATATCTATTTAGTTCAATTCTCATTATAAGTTTAATCGAATTCATATCCGAAATATATATTGATGGGGTAGGTGCAATGACAAATCGACCTAAACTTAGGATTGCTATGTGCCTAATAGATCTCCATATTTGTTGATAAATGATAAAATGGGTTTGAGGACACATAAAATAGGAATTGAGGTAGCCTTCCCTAAAGTATATTGATGCAAGAGACTCAAATGTATCTATTTATTTGATAATAGCTACCTAAACTGGAACGCGTGGAAGAATTGTAATGGTGCTCTATTGACAATTAAATGCCTGCTATGTAAAATGGAAATGTTGGGGGCA
>NZ_DAORXT010000078.1:0-14153 GCF_035371925.1 Acetivibrio sp.
TATCCCAATAATTAACATTTAGCTGGTTTTCCAGTTACTTTTCGAGAATATTCAAAACTGCATACTGTTTAGGATTACTCTTGCGGTAATGAGCTGTCTTTCGGCATTCCAAAACTATATCACCCTTTTGACTCACTTGCTTGGATATTGTCAATAGCATAAGCTTATTAAACGACCACTCTTTTTTTCTTGTAATATATATTCGATGTATAAGTAAATTTTGGGGGGCATTTTTAAAAATAATATTTTTTTTGATTATAGGTATTATTACAAAATTGCTTTTTTCATTTTTATATTTTTTCGCCGTTAAGGATTTTATAAAATCCGGGTGCGACTTGTCCAGTGCAAATTTTACAATTTTCCGGTAAAGTTTTCACTCTTTGCGGATACTGCTGAAATTCACCATCTTCCATTTGATTGAAATAGATTTGCGAACAGCAATGTCCTATCGGTTCTTCAAAGGCCCTATACATCTTTTTCCACAATGCTTTTATTGGAGTTTCGAAAACATTGCCGAAGTTAAAGGGTATATAATCGCATGGATACAAATTTCCATGACCGTCAATAAAAGAGTAATATCCGGCAGCACCGCATCCGAACATTCCTTGAGATTCAAAGTATGAGCAAACGGATACTTTCGGCAAACTTGCATCCTTATTGCACAATATATGCAGCTCAATCAGTTCTCTTCGCTCATCATCAGTAAGTAATTCCTCCCGGTTTATTATCCCGCTTTTTCCAAAAGGCTTCGGTTCCATCAACCTTACTTCATCAACTCCGCTTTCTCCGAGAAACTTTATAAATTCCCTAATGTTTCCTTCCTTTAAAAGCTTCTTACTGCAAAAAGTCCTTGAAACCGTATAAAGCTCAGCCTTTTTTGAGTTCTCAATTGCATTTAAGGCGTAGTGATAAGCACCATTAAAACCCATTATTTCATTATGTTCACTTTCACTCATCGATTGAATATCTATTACCGTTCCGTATAAGCCGGCTGATTTTAAATCTCTTGCTCTCTGAGACGTCAAGCCATATCCTGTGGAATATACATAAGACACACTTCTGTCATCAATTTTTTCAATGATTTGCTCAAGATCGTCTCTAAGTAGAGGCTCTCCGCCGGTAAGGCCAACAATCCCAACCCCCATATCCTGAATCTCATTTATCAAAGATATGAGGATTTCTTTTTCCATATCTTTAAAAAGATTCTTTTGCCCTTCAAAAGAACCGTTTCCATCATTTGAATCTCTGTTATTCGGGTATCTTGATGTAACATCAATATTCATCCAAACCGGAAATTTCCTTTTGCCCTTTGCAAGATTTTCAAAAACGTTGCCGCCGCTTCCCGGTATACCGTCGAACAGACTGTTAAAAGCCTTTGTATTTATTGGCGGAATAAAAGAACTAATCACAAAAGTATTTTGATGCTGTAAAATCCTTTCATTCTTAAAAGCATTATGTATACTTCCAATAAAGTTCTTTAGTTTGTATTCCTTATTTTCAGACAAAACTTTGTGAATTTGCCAAGCTTTTTTTACAAGCGAAGGATTTACCGCCATTTTTACAAGTGTCACTATATTAATTATATTAATATTAATATCCATAATCAAAGTCATCCCTTATATAAAATAAGTTAAAACAGTCCAAATGTTTTTACAATTATATTCTATCAAAACATTCCGTATTTTCAAACTGATAATATCCCTCATGCTGTTTTTAAAGAAATTTACCCATAAAAAAACTGCCTCTAATTTGCTTCGAGGCAGTTTTTTCACGTCAATTGATTTTTACATTAATTGTTTCCTAATTAATCAATGCTTTTTGCTTTCTCGACGAGCTTCACAAATTCATTTCTGTATCCATTGTCATCTCTGTCGGCATATTGCCTTGCAACCTCAAGAACATGGCTGTAGGAAGAATTGCCTTTATATTTCGACTCTCTAAGAATTAGACCGAATTCTGCAACAGCTGCTGCAAACTCAAGATTTTCCGATGCCATTACCTCATCCTCTTCTGTCACAGTCTTAGAAAGCAGTTTGCTTGTAATGGATTTGGGGTTTTTATACCTTATTTTTACTGTAGCAACTTCATCGCTGTCTATAAGTTGAGATTTCTGATATTTGAGCTCGTCAACCCCTGGGACCTCAAAATCCGAATCCGCCGGAACAATCTCATAGAGTGCGGTTACCGAATGCCCTGCACCAATTTCTCCGGCATCTACCGAATCATCGTTAAAATCTTCGTCTCTCAAGAGCCTGTTTTCATATCCGATCAACCTGTAGGCCTTTATCTTTGCAGGGTTAAACTCCACCTGTATTTTTACATCCTTTGCAACGGTGTTTAAAGTTGCACCCATTTCATTTACAAGGACTTTCCTGGCTTCTGCAATATCATCTATATAAGCATAGTTACCGTTACCTTTGTCTGCAAGGCTTTCCATCTTTGAATCTTTGTAATTGCCGGTTCCGAAACCGAGCACCGTAAGGAATATGCCTTCATTTCTTTTTTTCTCAATCAACCTGACAAGCTCAGCCTCACTGCTAACGCCGACATTAAAATCGCCGTCAGTAGCGAGAATAACACGATTGTTGCCCGACTCGATAAAGTTTTTCTTTGCTATTTCATAAGCAAGTTTTATTCCTTCGGCACCAGCTGTTGAGCCCCCTGCTTCCAACTGCATCAAGGCATCAAGTATCTTATCCTTTTCATTTCCGGAAGTTGAATCCAAAACCAAGCCTGCCGCACCTGCATAAACCACAATCGACACCCTGTCATTCTCGCCCAGTTCGTCTACAAGAAGCTTAAAAGCCGATTTTAAAAGGGGAAGCTTGTTAGGTGCATTCATTGAGCCCGAAACATCTAATAGAAAAACCAGATTGTTTGGAGGAAGCTCCTCTGTGGAAAGTTTCTTGGTCTGAAGCCCCACAAGCATAAGTTTGCTTTCGGGGTTCCACGGGCACTGTCCGATCTCAGTTGTCACGCTAAAAGGATCGTCTCCGTCGGGCTCAGGATAGTCATATGTGAAGTAGTTTATCATTTCTTCAATTCTTACGGCATCTATAGGCGGCTTTTGCGAAGAATTGAGAAAGCGTCTTATATTGCTGTAGGATGCCGTATCCACATCCACAGAAAATGTTGACAGAGGATTGTTATATGTATCAAGGAATATATTCTCGTTAATAGCATTGTAGTCCTCGGTATTATATTGGCTCGGATCAATATCACCATCTATTTCCCCATCATACTGAAAACCCATGGTTCTCGAATTGTCAAGATTGTAGTTTGAATCCATCGCCGTCAAATTGCCATACTCTTTTAGCGATGCCCCGCCGCAGGAAGAAAGCAAGGCAGCCATCAAAATAAAGCAAACCAAAATCCACACGACATTTTTTGTGTATTTTGTAATAATGTTTATTTTCATATAATTCCCTCCGTTTTTTTGTGTTTTTTGTATTAGACGGAGTTCCTTATTTTTGGTTCCATATTTTATTTATAATTTATTTTTTTCAATCCAATCGACTACATAACCGGCTGCATGACTGTCATGGTGAACGCAAACACAGTCACAAGCTTCTATCAGCTCGGGATGTGCATTTTCAACAGCAAACCCTGTTCCCGATGTTTCTATCATTTCTATGTCATTTTGATTGTCACCAATGGAAATTACTTTACTTTTTTCAATTCCCATCATCTTTGCAAGCTCTATCAAAGCCCTCCCTTTTGAAGTTTCTTGGTCAAGAATCTCTAAAAACTGCTTCTCCGAATACACTGTTCTAAATCCTTCCGCCCTTGGCTTTAAAAAATCCTCAACCTCGGGAAGCCTCTGGGGATTAGCCGTAAGTATGACCTTGTAAAATTTTTCGGGTATTTCATCCCGAGAAATCAGTATAGGGTTAAAGCCTTCCTTTTTCCTGTGCTTTTCGGTCTCTTCATTTTCCCGCAGCAAATAAACATTGTCTCCCCCCGGGAATATTTCAATTCCTAAATAAGGGAATTTGTCCAAAACCTCTTTTAATAATCCTCTTATGTCCTCTCTAAAGCCGCAGGTCCAGAGATTCTTTTCATTATCAAAATCATATATAAGTGCACCATTATATAAAATCACAGGAGCATTTACCGGCAAAACCTTCAAGTATTCTCTTACTCCAAGCTCCATTCTGCCCGTGGCAATAGTAAATACTCCTCCGTTGTCTACAAAATAAGAAATAGCCTTTATATTCTCTTCACTTATTTCAAACCTGCTGTTTAGCAAAGTCCCATCCAAATCACTGACAAGCATTAATCCTTTAAATTTTCTCTCCATTACCAAACTATCCCTTCACATTCAATCCTATTCTCTATTAATAAGTTCACCGATTTTTTGTGCAGCGTCTCTTAAATCCCGGGCAATATAATTTACAAAGCTAAAGTCCTGCTTGTCGGTATACACCGACGGTACGGCAATTGTATAGCATCCTGCCTTTACCGCCGCAAGAGCACCGTTGCTTGAATCCTCAAGAACAATACACTCAGACGGCAGGACCTGAAGCCTCATTGCCGCAATATTATAAACTTCAGGGTCAGGTTTCCCTTTTTGAACTTCATCCGATGTTACAAAAATATCGAAATAACCTCCTATATTAAGTTTATCCAGCACTATTTTAAGAAATTTACTCGGAGAACCTGTAGCAATACCCATCTTCAGCTTTCCCTTGAGGCTGTTTAAAATATCGGAAAGCCCCGGCATTGCTTCAACCTCATTTACAAGCTTTTTAACAAACAAATTGTCCCTTATGCCCAGCAGTTCCTCGGGGGAAATATCAAGCCCCAGATCCTCTGCAAAAACAGTTATAGCTTCTATAGGCTTTCTCCCCATCATCTTCCACAGAGTTTCATCTTTAACTTCTTTTCCAAAATCTCGGGCTATTACCCTTTCTACTTCAAAATACAGGCGTTCCGTATCAATCATAAGCCCGTCCATATCAAATACAACCGCTTTAAATCTTTCCAAAATAAAACACACCACCCATTTTATAAAACAATAATTAAAATTGTACAATTGCACATCAAAATACTTTGTCTTTTCCCGAACGCGTATATATAATAATAATAGTATACAACAATAATTTCAAGGGAATGATGCAAATGCCGAAGAAAAGATTTTCAAAAAAGTACGAGGTACATTACTACGAAATCAATTCTATGCAGGAAGCAACTCTTTTGTCCCTGCTAAACTATCTGGAAGACTGTGCAATATCCCACTCTGCTTCTGCAGGATACGGAGTCAACGAGTTAATGGCTGCCGATTCAGGCTGGGTATTAAACCGCTGGTCGATTAAAATAGACAGGCTTCCAAAGCTTGGAGAAACAATTAATGTGGAGACATGGGCCTCTTCTTTCGAACGTTTCTACGGCTACAGAGAATTTCTCGTAACGGATGGCAGTGATAAAATCATTTTAAAGGCATCATCCGTATGGATATATTTCAATATTAAAAAAAGAAGACCCATGAGAATCCCTGCCGAAATGGGAGATGCTTACGGTATAGATGAAGAAAGAGCTTTGGAGCAGCCCTTTACAGACCTTGATTTTGATTTTGAGCCCGATATTTTAGAGGAATTTTCCGTAAAGAGGAGCGATATTGATACAAACAATCACGTCAATAACAAGAAATATATCGACTGGATTATGGAAACCATACCTCAGGAAATATACGACAACTTCAAGGCAGCATCTCTCCAGATTATTTATAAAAAAGAAGCTTCCTTAGGCTCGGTCATAAAATCCGGATGCATAATCGACCGGGAGCATAACGAGTCACCTCGGCTTTTTCACAAGATTTGGGATAAAAATACCGGCGTGGAGCTGGCATCGGCAGAAACAATCTGGAATAAGATATAGTCATATATAAATCTGCCGGCATTTACATGAGCTTTGAGATGCTAATAATAAGGGCTGAGTACAAGCCCTTGTACTCAACCCGATTTCTTGTTTTTTGCTTATTATTTTGCTTTCCGTTATCCTTGAACACTTGGAGTAAATGTTGCACAGTCTGTTTCTTGAGAATCCAGTGCATTTTTGGGCTGAACTTCAATTTTTTCCGCGGCACAATGGTCGCCGCTCATATAATAATGGCATGTGTTTACAACGCACTTTATACCTTCGTTTGGGCGGTTCATTTTCTGAACTTTCATAATGCATCCTCCCGAATTTGTATTAGTGAACTACAATATTATTTTTAAAAGAATACCGTCTTTTAATACATCCATTAATATGAAAAGCAAAGTAAAATATTATAATATAATCTGTAAGAATTCACGCATAAAAAACACAGAGTATCTTTCAATTAAAAGACATTCTGTGCCATAGGCTATATTTTTCAAATTTTGAAATTAAAAACAGTAAAATATCAAGCAGTGGCAAAGGTATTCAATTTTGAATTCCTCTGAGGTTCCAACTGCTGTTTGTACAAAACATACTTTATCGCATTGCTGGTTATCTCAGCCATCTTATAAACCAATCCGAGACTCGTATTCTGGAGCATTACATGAGGCGCAAATCCTCCAAATGCTACAATACCGGACAACGATATATCACCGACAGGGGGCAAATCCTTGCCCACTCCGCTTCCGGGTTTTATCGGCTCATTGCAAAGTCCGATGTGTCCGATATGTTCGATATTTCCTATAGATGCATCAACGGCAATAACAAGGGTATTCGAAGTGTCGATTTTATCCACTGTTTCCTTCAGGTTTAAAGCATGGACAGGCTCAATAATTGTACCGTAAACATCAAAATCGTATATTTTGCACTTTGAAAGCATGAAGCCCACCAACGGTCCAAAGCTGTCCCCCGTGGAACGGTCCGTACCTATACCTACAACTGCAATTCTTTCGTATCGTTTGTCAATGTTTTTAACCATGTTGTAAATTTCATGATTCAACTTGTACTGGCACAATTTCTCTTCTGCGCTAAAATATAGCTTCTTAGATTTTAACATATTACCTACTCCCCTAAGAAAAATACAATAATTTTAAATAAAATCTTATTAATCTCTCTTATTTTTAGTTTACAAGTACATTATACAACAAATCGGACTTGCAAAAAAGTGCAAAAAATTCGCATTTTCTTTCACGTCCTTAATCTGTAGCCTGCTCCCCAAACAGTTTCAATATACTGGGGGTTTGAAGGCTCCGGCTCAATTTTCTCCCTGATTCTTCCAATATGTACGGTAACCGTTGCAGCATCCCCCAAGGAATCCACTCCCCATATCCTGTCAAAAAGCTCTTCCCTTGAAAAGACCCTGTTGGGATTCTGGGCCAAAAACAATAGGATATCAAATTCTTTCTGTGCCAGGTTTACTTCCTTTCCGTTTACAAATACCCTTCTTGAATCCTTTTGAATTTCAAGTCCCCTTATCGTAATGGAAGCCGAATTATTATTTCCAAATTTATTTTTGAGTCTTTCATATTTTGCTATGTGAGCATTTACCCTTGCCACCAGCTCTCCCGGACTGAAGGGCTTGGTAATATAATCATCGGCCCCAAGCTTCAAGCCGCGGATTTTATCAAATTCCTCCTTCTTTGCGGACACAATAAGCACAGGAATATCCTTTTCATCACGAATTCTTTTCAATATTTCATATCCGTTCATTCCGGGCAGCATAATGTCAAGAATCAGAAGGTCATACTCTCCATGTTGAATACACTTTAAGCCATCAACACCATCCGTGCATATGTCCACAGAAAATCCGTTAATTTCAAGATAATCCCGTAAAAGCTCCCCTATGCTTTCATCATCTTCAACGATAAGAATCTTTCTCATAAATTCTTGCCTCCTTCAGTCCACATATTTTTTGAGAGAAATCATCACACTTGTCCCTTCGCCTTTACGGCTGACTGCCCATATTTTTCCCCCATGCCCTTCTATTATCTGTTTGGCAATAGCAAGTCCCAGTCCGCTGCCTTTTTTAGTATCCCTTGCGGAATCGGCTCGGTAAAATCTATCAAAAATATAAGGCAAATCGCTTTCACTTATTCCCGACCCGTTGTCTTTTAACTCTATTACCACATTTGACGTTGCCTCCCTCAAAAAGATATCTATTTTTCCATCGTCCTTGTCCATATACTTTCTCGAATTATCAATTATATTTATCACCACTCTTCGTACCTGATCCCTGTCTATCATTATATAGCGCTTTCCTCTCATGTCGTTGTGAAGCTCAAGCTTAATATTAGATTTCTCAAGCTCAATATCTATTTCATATATGCAATCTTCGAAGTACTTTAACACATCAGTCTTTTCAAGGTTAAACGAAACCTTATTCATATCGAGTCTTGAATACAAAAGAAGGTCATCAATCATTCTGTCCATATGAACTGCTTTGGAATGAACCGTCTTTAAGTATTTTTCAACCTTCCCGGGAGTATTGGCTACTCCGTCCAAGATACCCTCAACATACCCTTTTATTGATGTTATAGGAGTCTTTAGGTCATGGGATATACTTGAGAAAAGCATTTTTCTGCTTTCGTCATATTTTTTCTGTGTGTAGTTTGCCTCCACAAGCTTAAGTCTCATTTTCTCAAAAGAATGGCACAGCTCCCTTATTTGGGCATCCCCATCCTCAATGATTTCAAAATCAAGGTCGCCTTCACTTATCTTACCCGCAGCGGTTTGAAGCTTTCCTAAAGGAGTTATGACTTTTTTTGAAAAAGTGATAATAATAACCACATTGGTTATTATAAAGCTGATAACAAACATCAAAATTGAAAATATGAATAATTTTTCCGTTGTCATCCAATCATTTATGGCCGGCGCAAGCAAAACAACTTTTCCGTTCTCGCCGCTCTTAAAGCTTACAGGTATTGTTTTTACCATATAGGTTTTGCCCTTAATTTCAACAATATTCTTAAACAGGTTATCGCCTGTCTTTTCAAGACACCTTTCCAACTCAATAATGCTGAGCACTCTCGTTTCAAAAATCCTCTCCTGTCCCTTTAGCACCACTATATCGGCCTCTATGCTGTCAAGTCTTGATGTAATATACTGCTGAAAATCTTTTTCCAAAATTACTTCCGGGGAATTTTTAAGTACGCTTCCGTCTGCTTTAAAAAACTCGTATTGTATCTGCGTAAGCTTTTTTACATTATTATAGTTGATATCAACATCATGTATTCTTCCGAAAATAAACATAAAAATAAAAGATGCTACAAATGTTATCACAAAAGGGATAACAATAATTGCAGCATTCGAAAAAATAAGACGTTTTTTTAAATCCATGTCCCATTTCACCTTTTTACAAGTCTTTTTTATCAAACAAATAATATCCCGCTGTATAAAACATTATAACATAGCCTGCCATAATAAGAAACTCTCTCATAAGCTTGCCCAACGGTATGATATCAACATTCCACAAAACATACCAATCGAACATCGATGTTATAAAAAAGTTTGTGTACCTCGGAAATACCAGTGAAAGCGCATTAAAAGCTATGAACAGAATAATCGATAAAAAGAACACTGTTGTTCCGCTTTTTAATACATTCGATAAAAACACAACAATAAGGGCAAAGCCCATTACAGGTATCAACGTAACAATATAGGACAAAATTATTCGAAAAACTCCGGACACGGATAACGATACAGCGTTGAAAACAACGCCCACTGCCAAAGACAAAAGCATCACCATTACCAGATTTGCAAGAACAAAAAAGGCAACAGCGCAGATTTTGGCCGTATACAGCTTCATCCTTGAAACCGGTCTGGTTAATGTGATTTTCATCGTATTGTGAGAGAACTCACCGGAAAACACATCTATCGCAACAAGTGTCGTAAATAACGGCAATATGGTATTAACCAGCAGTGACAGCACCAGAATCGGAAACTGAGTACTGCTGGCAGCTATCAACCCAAACCCCTTGTTTATTCCCATAACCACCAGCTGTCCCATAACTATGGCAAGGAGTGACAGTATAGCTGCTACAACAACCTTCTTTTTTCTGTATATTTTCTCTACTTCATTTATAAATGCGGCCTTAAACGTTGCCATTTTTACCTACCTCACTTACAAAATAGTTTTCAAGTGAAGCAAAGTTTTTAAGGATGTTTTCGGTTGTATCCACATTAACCAATTTGCCGTTGTACAGTATCCCAATCCTGTTACACGTTATCTCCACATCATGGATTAGATGGCTTGAAATAAAGAAGGTGGTCTTCTCTGTCTCTGCAAGCATCTTAATAAGCTTTCTTATCTCTATCATGCCTTCTACGTCAAGCCCGTTTAACGGCTCGTCCAATACTACCAATTCGGGCTTGGATAAAATTGCTGCAGCCAAACCCATCCTCTGCTTCATACCGAGGGAAAAATTCTTCACCTTTTCATTTTTAAACTTAAGGATTCCGGTAAGCTCCAAAACCTCGTCAATTCTACTATTATCCACATTATCATAGAACCTGGCAAAAAGCTTTAGGTTTTCATAGGGCGAAAGATATGCATAGGACTCCGCAGTCTCAATAATACATCCAACATTCTTCATGGCCTTTTCAAATTCGGTTATGACACTGTGTCCGAAAATCTTCACATCTCCGCTGTCCGGATGCATGAGACCGGTCATAATCTTCATGGCCGTAGTCTTGCCAGCACCGTTAGGACCAAGAAATCCAAACACATCCCCTCTGTATACATCAAGATTTATATCAAAAATTCCTCTTCCATTCTTATATAATTTGGTAAGTCCCCTTATTTCAAGAACAGTTTCCATTTAGCCCTCCAAAAAAATAATAATTTATGAAACCGACAGCGGAAAACCCGCTGTCAGTCTCAAGAAATCTGAAACAATTTCTGTGCCAAGTGATTCTTACTCGTCAAAATCCTTGAAGAATGTCGAATTAAACAAGATTCCATCCTCAATATATCTATCAGTTGGAATATAGAATTCTACTCTTCCCATGTTCAAATACATGTAACCGTCAATTACTTTGCCTGAAGCATCGGTGGCTTCAAGATAATCTTTATTTTCATCGCTTATGTCTGCCTTTAAGCTGTAACTGCTCGATTCATTGTAATAATGAGCATAGTTTTCCTTGTAAATTTCGTTGTATGTTCCATAGACATAATCGTCATCAAAGCCTGTAATTTCTATAATCCTTTCACCTACCTTGACGAATCTGTCGTTTTCTTCTATCACAATGTCATTCTTCCATTTACCAAGATATTTTTCCAATTGAACGTAATTAAATCCCTTATTGTGTTCGATGTTCTTTTCTACTTGCTTACCGGTCAAGTCAGGCTTTACTATTTCAGTAGAGTTTATGTTGTAAACCTTGAGCACCAATTCAACTTTCAAATCATGCTTTGTTCCGTTTTCCTCACTTCCGGAGATTACAATTTCTCCAAACAGGTTTTCGACTATTCCGTCCCCGTTTACATTAGCTCTTCCTCTTACTTCCTTCACAAACACATCATTCTTGAGGTACGGAATATCAAATTCATTCTGTCCCGAAGGACTGTCAAATACCGTTTTCTTTGCGGCATATGCCATAACTGCATTAACCAATGCAGGAATCTGTGCATCGCTCAATTCTCCGGAAAATTCCTTGGTTCCGTCAGAGTTTTCCGCTACAATGACGTACTCCTTAAGATTTCCTATTAATGCATCGAATATTCTCTCAATGTACTCAAACTCTTCATCTTCAAAGAAATTCTCAAAAGCCGGTACATCTTTATCTTCAACTTCCTTCTCATAAAGATAGTAGGTTTCTCTATTGTAGTTATGGTATATTGTAGACCAACTGTCACTATAGCGGAAAAAACCGTCCTTCAAAACTCCGCCAACTTCGGTAGTCGATAATTCCTCCATTTTGTTGTTGGCAAAGTCATACTTTGTTATCGCGGAATTTGATATCAGCACTTTGTCATTATCCTTAACAGATAATCCCATTTCCGCGGTAAAGCTGTCGTATTCCTCCGCAATGCTTGCAACCGTTTTCTTTATCGCATCCTTAAGCTGGTCATACCCTGTTTTGGAAACAACATCCGCAAAGGCTGTTGACACAAACAATACTGCTCCGACGCAAAAACTTATCAGCATCGTCAGATTCTTTCTTCTTTTCATTTCCACCTCTCCTTTTTAAATAAAATTTAAGGAAACGTCTCCTCACTTTCTATTCTACATACCAGCTATAAAATCCAACTAAATAATATATAAACAATTTATAAACTTTTGTACAATTTCATATAAACTTGCTTTGCAGACGGCTATCTGGCTTTATTCAATATGAATTTTGGTATCATTCCCTTGATTCGGGCCGGCAATACATCAAAATCCCTTTTTGTTATTCCCCTGACCAGTATCATTATGTAGAAATATACCGCCATGCCAAACAGAACCGAAACAACTGTAGATAAAGCATTTACAAGATACGCACTCTTGATAAATCCTAAAACAACGGACAATCCTTTGTATACAAGCCATACAGAAATACCCATCACAACTGATGAAACAGCCGGTTTTACCGATTGCTTCAGTATGTTTATTTTAATTTTCAATTCCTTTCTTACGGTTATTGTATTAAGAATAATGGTCAAGCCGTATCCCACCATACTTCCTATCACCGCACCCATGATATTTATACGGGGATTTGCTATAAGTATGTAATTAAAAATTATCTTTGCTATAATTCCTAAAATTACGTTTATTGTTGCCTTGTACAGTTTTCCCGCCCCCTGCAAAATCGAAGACTGTATTTGTACAACGGACATGAGAATGAGTACCAGTGAACCGTAGCGCATTAGATGCGAGCCTGCTCCGTATTTCAATACGGCGTAAACAGGTTCACTCAATATGGACAACCCCACGGCCGATGGAATTACTATCAGCATGCAAAGCCTAAAAGCGTGGTTGGATTTGTCCTCAACCTGCTTTACATCTTTTTCTGCTGCAGCTCCTGAAATAGACGGCAGTACCGCAGCCGCAAGAGCCGAAACTATGGAAATCGGCGCATTCATTATTTGCTGGTACTTGGATAAATAGCTGTGCATGACCGATGCCATTTCCAGCGTATAACCGCCAGCCAAAAGACGCCCTCTTATATTGGCCACATCAATAAGGTTTCCTGCATATTGAGCACCCACGCAAATAGTTATGGGCAGGCTGTAATAAAATATCCTTGTGGCAAGCTCTTTGTATGAGTATCTTTTGGCAGTTTTTCTATGCTCTTTCAAATTATTAATCTCTTCACTTCTTCTGTTGTATATAAATATTAGAACAATAACGGACGCCAATGCTCCCACAGTCGTTCCAACGGTACCTCCCGCACATGCTGCTTCAAGGCTTTTACTTATAAGCAATGCAGCAAACAGCACAGTGAATGTCATGTTGAATATCTGCTCAACCACTTGGGATACGGCGGTTGGAGTCATATTGCTCATCCCCTGGAAATATCCCTTGTACGCAGATGCCAATGCAGTAAAAAACAGTGTTGGAGACAATGCCGCTATTGCAAGGAATGATTTTTCCGAATTAATCATGACAGCTAATGGCTTCGCTGTAACAAACATAAGCACCGTCAAAACAGTACCTATTATAATAAGGAAGAAACGCGATATTTTAAAAATCCTTAAAGCGTCTTTGTAGTTTCCCACAGCAACAAGCTCTGATACAGACTTTGCTATTGCAACGGGAATACCTGAATTGGCAATAACATAAATAAAAACATAAACCTGATATGCAGCAGCATAAATACCGTTTCCTTCATCCCCTATAATGGCAAGTAAAAAAGGAATATAAAGTACCGATAATACTTTTGTTATCAGTCCTGCCGCCGACAGAACCGCAAACCCCTTTGTCATTGACTGTTTTTTCATACCTACTCCTAATTTCCATAAATTATGCCTTCAACTGATATTATTGACAGCATATGCGCCATCATACCTATTCTAATACAATGAATGGAGTTGTTCAAGTTCTATGAGCTTGCAGAACTATATTTCTTAAAAGAAATTTTGTGTATGAATAAAACAAAGCCCTATGGAGTAACCATAGGACTTTGATATTAAATCTGGCAGCGACCTACTTTCCCGGGACGTCTCCATCCAAGTATCATCGGCACTGAGAAGCTTAACCGGGAGTTTGACAGTTAGTTGCTAAAAATTAAAAAGTAAAACGTCTGAAACCCAT
>NZ_DAORXT010000079.1:0-13955 GCF_035371925.1 Acetivibrio sp.
GTGAAAAACAGAATTTTATATGATATTATGAAAAAAGCAAATACCTATCTATTTTTTGCAGTATATTAAAAATTATCTTAAAAGAATAATGGAAATTAATACGGTGGTATAAGTGTACATAATTTGCTATAATATTGACTGTGAATTGATTTATTTTTATTTGAGAGAGAAGGAAAAAGAAATTGTTTACAAAATTGGCAGAAATGTACATAACATTGTTTCCTGTCATACTGGCAGGTATATTTAATATGATTTGGTGTAAGCTGCCTGTGTGTGATTTCATGAGAAAACCCATTGATGGCGGGATTTGTATATGGGATGGAAGAAGATTGTTTGGTGATAACAAAACATGGAAGGGATTTGTCGGAATGATGCTTGGGGGAGCTGTTCTGACCATTCTATGGGGACTTATCTGTGATACAAATGCATATCTCACTGCACACAATTATATATATGCCACAAGAGAAAACACCATTATGTATAATGCTGTAATGGGCGTAATGCTTGGCTTCGCATATGCCCTTTTCGAACTTCCCAACAGCTTTATAAAAAGAAGAATGGATATTAAGCCCGGAAAGACCACAGATGGCTTTAAAAAGGTGTTTTTTATATTTATGGACCAAGCTGATTCAATATTTGGGTGTGTATTGGTAGTTTGCTTTGTTTATACAATGTCGATACAATTTTACTTTACATATGTATTGGTTGGTGCATTAACACATATAGTTTTAAACATGTTGTTGTATTTGGTTAAGCTCAGGAAGAACATGTTTTAGGAGGATATAGTATGCTTGTTGGTTTAAGCGGTTATGTCGGGGCGGACAAGGTAGGAAATAAAGCACATTCGCTTATACATTTAAAAAATAACGGATTTTGCGTACCCGACGGCTTTGTGCTTGACAGTGATACATTTGATGAAATAATAAAAACAAATGGATTAGACGGCAAAATTAATGAATTGTTGTCAAAAATAAATAAAAATAATATAAGGGAAATCAGTTCGCAAATAATTAATCTGTTTGATGGAATAAAAATTAATGATAATATTGTATCTGAAATATCAAATTTTCTTCAAAATAAAAAATATGCGGTACGCAGCAGCGGCCTCAAGGAGGACCTTGCAGGCTTTGCTTTTGCAGGGCAATACCGCACTTTTTTAAATGTAGAAGGAATTGATGAAATATGTAAGAAAGCTTTGGAATGCTACAAGTCCATGTACAGAGAGGGAGTGTTGTCTTACCTCATTGATAACGAACTGGGCGTAAGTGACCTTAAAATGGCAGTTGTTGTTCAGGAAATGGTTGAAGCAGATGTAAGCGGTATTGTATTTACTGTAAATCCACTTACCGGAAATGATAAAGAAATTGTTGTGGAAGCGGCTAAGGGGCTTGGAGAGGAAATTGTAAGCGGCAGGGTTAACCCGGAACGCTATTTATATAATTGGTTTGACGGCAAGGAATCATATGAAGGTACCAATAAGCTTTTGACAAGAGAAAAGTTTTTGGAGCTTGCCAAAATGGCACTGGATATTCAGATTCTCTATGGATTACCATGTGACATAGAGTTTGCCATTAGAAACGGAAAAATATATTTTGTTCAGGCACGTGCCATAACAAAAATAATGTATTCAGGCATAAAGGATCAGTGGACAACAGCCGATTTTAAGGATGGAGGGGTATCGGCCGGTGTGTGCACTCCCTATATGTGGAGCCTTTATGAGTACATTTGGGAGTATACCCTTAAGAAATTTGTGTTTGATGCTAAAATCCTCAGAAAGAATGAATGGCGAAAGGCCGGTGACATGTTCTATGGACGGCCCTATTGGAATTTAAGTCTTGTAAAAACGGCCATGTCAAAGGTTCCGGGATACAAGGAGAGAGAGTTTGATAATGATTTGGGTGTTATGCCTACTTACGAGGGCGATGGAGAGGTTACAAGGATAACGCCTAAAACTCTATTGGGGATTCTAAGAATGGCTATAGCACAGAAGAAGATAGTTGCTGAAAGAAGCAAGAATGCTGAGAAAATTAAAAGTGAGCTTTTGGATAAATATTTTAACTATGTTAAAATTTACAATAATCAAGAAAAGATTGGTGATTTGGAATCCATATGGTACAAGCTTGTTAAGGAAGACTATCTCCAAAGCGAAAGTACATATTTCTGGCAGATATTCATCAATACAGTCAACCAGTCTATTTTTAAGGATAGATTGCTTAAGTATGTAAGCAGCGGAGAGTATTTTAACCTTATTGGAGGGCTTGACAACATATCTCATCTTCTTCCTTTTTACTATATGTGGGATGTATCGAGAAGGATTATCGCAGATAAAAAGGCATATGACTTTTGGAGTAACAGCGAAATATCGGCAATTAAAAAGGCGTATGATGAAAAAAGCAGTGAGAACTATATACCGAAGTTGGCTGAATTTATTGATTTGTATGGCTATCATTCCGAAAAGGAGCTGGATGTAACATATCCATGCTACTGCGAAGATGTGGAAAGCGTTATTAAAATGTTTAAGGAAACAATCGCGTTAGATGACAGCCTTAGCCCTGAAGGAGACAGAAAGCATCAGGCAGACGTTTTTGAAAAACAAAAGCAGAAATTGAAGGAACGGGTTGGCAGCAGGAAGTATTCCAAGTTGGAAGAAAGTATAGCTAAAATGCGAAGCATGCTTTGGTGGAGAGAGGAATTCAGGGATGTTTCCACAAGATTTTACTATATAATACGTATTTTTACAATGAAGCTTTCAAAAGAATATGTTAAGTCGGGAATATTAACACGTGAAGATGACATTTGGTATACAAAGATAGATGATGTTTTTAGATTTATCGACAGGAAGATTACAAAAGAGGATTTAATAAATATCATAGTAAGGAACAGAAAGTATTATCAGTCCTTTCGCAATTTTTTAAGTGAAAATGAAATTGGAGCAGCATTTAATGTGGATTCCCACAAAAGAAAGACGATATCCGGCGGGATAAAGGGAATCGGATGTAATAACGGCACGGTTACGGGAACTGCAAGGGTAATCAACAGCCTTGCTGAAATAGACCGCCTTCAGGTGGGGGATATCCTTGTGACAAAGTTTACGGACACTGGGTGGACAAGCAAGTTTGCCATTTTAAAAGGTATTGTCACCGAATATGGCGGGATATTGTGCCATGCAGCTATTGTTTCGAGGGAATACGGAATTCCCTGTGTGGTATGCACAAACGATGCCACAAGGATTATTAAAGACGGAAGCACAATAACAATAAACGGGACAACCGGAGAAATTACTGTAGAAAAGGAATAGTTAAAGGGATGTTTATAGGGTTATACAACAAATCAATAATACTTACTTATATAGGCGTGGCATTAGCGGTCACTGGGATTTATTTTTCATTTGTACCTAATATCCGTTATGCAATGCTGTGCCTTGCAATCAGCGGAGTGTGCGATCTATTTGACGGGATGGTTGCAAGACGATGCAAGAGAAATGAGGAAGAGAAATTGTTTGGAGTGGAAATAGATTCTCTTGCGGATATGATGGGCTTTGTGGCACTTCCCATAGCTGTATGCTGCGGAATGGGCTTAACAAAGTGGTATAATGTGGCGATTTATATAGCTTATACATTGGCTGCCATTTCAAGGTTGGGATATTTTAATATTGTTGCAAAGAGTTCAGCAACTGATTCTCCCGTCAAGCATTACACAGGCCTGCCTGTGACTTTTGCAGCCCTCATATTTACAACTGCATGGTTTCTTAGTTTCATATTATCGGATAGCATTTTTGCAGCTTTTTATAGCTTGGTCATGCTTATTGTGGCGTTGTTGTTTGTGCTCAAAATAAAAGTGCCCAAACCTAGAGGAATAGCCTATGTATTTTTAGGGCTTATTGCAATCGTAGTATGTTGTGCCATTATTTTTGCGGGATAAGGGAAAATAAGATGGTGGAAAAGCAAATGGTAGAAAAGAAAATGGATGTGTATATTTATAATCGTGAAACCAAAAGCCTGTATCAGGAGAAACAATTTAAAGAAAAGCAGCTTAAGTTTTTGTATGATACTGTTTTAGGGCGGATTATTTTAAGGCTTTTTATTGCAGGTAAATGGTATTCAAGATATAATGCAAAGAAAAATGGCTTAAGAAAGTCCGTTGCAAGAATTCAGCCCTTTATAGAGGAATACGGAATTGATATGACGCAGTACCAAAAAAAGGAATACAAGTCTTTTAATGATTTTTTCATAAGGACAATAATTCCCGAGAAAAGGCCAATTCCCAAGGATGAAAATGTACTGATTTCGGTTGCGGATTCTAAGCTTATGTATTATAAAATTGAAAAAGACATTGGCATTAAAATAAAAAACAGCATTTATACCGTTGAAGAGCTGCTTCATGACAGGGAGCTTGCCGGAGAATACAGAGGAGGAACATGCCTTGTATTTCGCCTTACTGTGGATGATTATCATCATTATTGCTATTGTGATGACGGTAAGCTTTTGTACAGCAAGAAAATTTCAGGCAGACTGCATACTGTAGGTCCTATTTCTGCTAAAAAATATAGGGTGTATTGTGAAAACAGCAGGGAGTATTCGGTACTTGAGACGATGCACTTTGGAAAAGTGGTGCAGATGGAAGTAGGAGCACTGCTGGTGGGAAAGATAGTTAACAATTTAAAGGAAGCTTTTAAAAAGGGTGAGGAAAAGGGCTGGTTTGAAATGGGAGGTTCCACAATAGTACTTCTATTTAGAGAGAATACAGTAACAATTGATGAAGATATTGTTTCAAACTCAGCCAAGGGCATTGAAACAAAAGTGAAGTACGGTGAGAGAATAGGTGAGAAAATAGGGGAGAGAAAATGTTAAAAAGACTTTCAATATACTTTAAAGAGATGTATCCCATAGTTCCGAGACTAATACTTGGGATTATAGTTTTCCTTGAAATATATTTCATTCTGCTTTTAAACTATGGAGTAACAGATTTTTCAATAGGAGTAGCGGAATTTGTAGGAAGCTTTACTATATTCTGTTTTCTTCTTATACTTCGAATTGCTGATGATTTCAAGGATTATGAAACAGACAAAAGATTGTTCCCGGAAAGGCCGTTGCCATCAGGGCGTGTACAAAAAAGGGACTTGAAAATATTGGTTACAGTCCTGATTGTAATAACATGTATTTTGAATTTCATTTTTATGAATAATATATTGTTTTTTCTGTTTTTGTATACATACGGCTTTCTGATGTCAGTTTGGTTTTTTAAAAAGCATAAAATTCAAAATAGCTTGCCCTTGGCACTTGTAACACATAACCCAGTACAGTTGATAATGAATATATACATAATATCTTTTACATGCATAAAGTATGATCTTTATCCATTTACACTGACAAGCTTTCTTGTTGCATTTACGTTGTATTTTCCAGCACTTATATGGGAAATATCCCGTAAAATCCGTGCTCCAAAGGATGAAACGGAATATACCACCTACTCCAAATTGTTTGGATACAAGAAATCTGTCAGATTTGTTCTCATACTGACGTGGGTTGATATTATAACCAACTTTTTGCTGGTATACAGGTTAAACAGAATAGCAATCGGTGTGTTGTTTTTAAATATAATGTGGATGACCTGGAAGTTTGTTTCATTTATGAAGGATCCTACACAATACAAAATAGTTGATAAAGTTGAAAGATACACATATATACAGGAAGCCACAATGGTTCTCGTTGTAGTTGTTTATTTGATAGTGGGGTATATTTGATGAAAATTGTTACTGATGAAAATTTTAAAAATCATATAATCGGTAAAAAGGCTCAAAATTTGTTTTTGGCAAAGTCTAACGGAATACCTGTGCCTGAGCTTTTTGCTATTTCTCATAAAGATATTGAAAGCGACCAAATGGCAGACTGTATCAATAAATACATAGAAGATAATTTTAATGATGAGCAGTTGTTTGCTGTGCGGTCCGCGGCATTGTCGGAGGACGGGACGGAAAGCTCCTTTGCCGGGCAGTTTGATACATTTTTGAATGTGCATTCCAATTTAGTGGTTGAAAAAATAAATAAATGCAGAGAGTCGATTTTCAGTGAAAATGTGGCCCTGTACTGCAAGGAGCACGGTATAACTAAAGAAATATCCATGAGTGTCATTGTACAGCAAATGGTTCAGGGAGACTACTCGGGTGTTATGTTTACCGCCAATCCCCAGGGACTATTGAATGAATCGGTAATTGTAATAGGCGAGGGAACGGGAGACGGTGTGGTTGAGGAAAGGGTTTCAACAACATCATACTTCTATAATAATACCGACAAGCTTTACTACTATGAGACTATGGATGATTCACCCGTATTAGACAGGGAAAAAATTGAGGAACTTATCGGGTATGGAGATAAGTTAAAAGAGCTTTTCGGAGAGTATTTGGACATTGAGTTTACAATCAAGGAGGGACAAATTTATATCCTTCAGATCAGGCCTATAACAACTTTAAAGAGCACAAAAACCACTATTTTGGATAACAGCAATATTGTAGAAAGTTATCCGGGTATTACACTGCCTTTGACACAATCCTTTATTGAGTTTGCATATTACAGTGTGTTTAAGGGAGTAGCTTTCAGATGCCTGAAAAATAAAAAAATGGTTGAGAAGTATGATTCTGTTTTCAGGCAGATGGTTGGAAGTGCAAATGGAAGAGTCTATTACAAAATAAGCAACTGGTATACCGTAATAAAGTTTCTACCCTTCAGCAAAAAAATTATACCTATATGGCAGGAAATGATGGGTGTATCCAATAAAGAGCATGATGATGAAAAAAACGATATATCATTAATTCAGAGGATAAGGGTATATTTTAACGCTATCTATGAAGCCTTTCATGTACAAAAAGGTATGGAAAAGCTCAACGCCAGCTTTGACCGGGTTGAAAAACTATTTTATGAAAACTATCATGAAGGCATGGAAAATGGACAATTGGTTAATCTATACAATCAAATCGGCGATGCGGTATTGAAGGATTGGGACATTACACTTTTAAACGATATGTATGGGTTTGTTTTTACTGCACTTTTAAAAAGGAAATTAAAGAAAATCGGTGTTAAAAACTACGAGCAGGAAACAAATCGGTATATCTCGGGAATAACCAATATCGAGAGCATGAAGCCGGTAAGAGAGCTGGTGGCATTGGCAAAAATGGCAGTTGATGAGGGTTGGATAAAGAAGCTTGAAGCCCTTGATAATGACACCACGGTTAAAGAGTTTATTAAGTCAAGCCAAAGTGACTTTTCAGAAAGGTTTGATAATTACATAAAGCAGTATGGGGACAGGATGACGGAGGAGCTTAAATTGGAAACCAAGACGTTCCGCTCCAATCCAAAGCTTTTAGTTGACAAAGTAATAGAGTATGGGAAGGATAGGGAAAAACTCAATAATTTGCATAATACTCTAAACTGTAAAGACACAGATGTCAAATTTTCAGACAATATTCCCAAAAGAAAGATAAAATCTGTAGAAAGACTTAGCCGACGTGCCATGCAGGGAATTAAAAACCGTGAAATATCAAGGCTTAATCGAAGCCGCATTTATGGCATGGTAAGGACCATATTTCTGACAATAGGGAGCAATATGGTAAAGGAAGGTTTATTGGATGAAACAGAAGACATATTCTATTTAAGGACGGAAGAGGTGTTCGACTCCATAAAAGGCGGTCTGTATGATTTTCGTTCCATGGTGAAAGAAAGAAAGCTAAAATATAAGCAGTTTTATAAGCTGCCTCCTTACTCGAGGCTGATTTTTGCAGGAGAGCAATTCGATAAAACAGTAAGAAACGTAAATCAGGCTGAGAATGAACTTAGTGATGAGACAGTTTTAACAGGTACACCTTGTTCCAATGGAGAAGCCAGGGGTGAGGTGCTTGTTGTTGAAGACATTACTGCGGTAAATGATGTTAAAAACAAAATACTTGTTACAAAAATGACCGACCCGGGCTGGGTCTTCTATCTCACATTATCAAAGGGGATAATAGCTGAAAAAGGATCGCTCCTTTCTCATACCGCAATTATTTCGAGAGAGTTGGGAATTCCATCTGTAGTAGGTATAAAAGGTATAACAAAGAAGCTCAAAACAGGGGATATAGTTCATATGAACGGCAGTACAGGCGAGATTAGAATAGAGGGAAGGTAAGAGTTATGGATATAATATGGTTTAACGATGAAGAAAAGTATATTGAAGATTTCCTTTCTTTACCTAAAAAGCTATATGGAAAAAAGGATATTATGCAAAATGAAGTGGAGGAACGCAAGCTTCTTACAGGAAAGCATGTTCTTAATAAATATTTCAAATTGTACAAGCTGTGTGCATATAAAAATGGAGAAATAGCGGGAAGGCTTGTTATTACTCAATATCCCGATGACGACATGGCATACGTAGGCTTTTTCGAATGTATAGACGATAAAGAGTGTGCAGGTAAAATGTTTACATCTGCAGAGAAGCTGGCAAAAGATAATGGTATGACTAAAATGGTTGGGCCTGTAGATGCCAGCTTTTGGATTAAATACAGACTCAAAGTGAATCTTTTTGACCGACCGCCATATGTATCCGAACCCTATAACAAGGATTATTATCTCAATCTGTTTTTAGATAACGGTTTTGAAATTGAAGAAAGATATGTTTCAAACATATATAGAAAGCTTCCCAAGAAAGGTTTTGAAGTAACCAAGTTCAAGGAAAGACTTAAGGAATTTTCTCAAAAAGGCTATAAAATAGTATCGCCGGATAAAAAAACATGGGACAAGGCAATTGGTGAGGTATACAAGCTTATCATGAAGCTGTACAGCAATTTTCCGGTATTCAAGTATTTAAGTGAAGATGACTTTAAGGAGATTTATTCGTCTTATAAAATGATACTCGATATGTCTATGGTAAAAATTGCCTATTATGAAGGAGAGGCAGTGGGATTTTTCATCGGTATGCCCAATTACGGGAACAGGCTGTATGGAAAGCTCAATCTGCTCACTTTATTATATATATTGCGTAAGAGAAGAAAAAGCTCCGATTATGTTCTTTTGTATATGGGTGTTGACGAAAAGCATCGAGGACTGGGAAAAGCAATTACACAGGTCATTATGGATAATCTTCAAGTAAAACAGGCTTCATCCATAGGAGCACTTATTAAAAAGGGTAAAATTATTGAGGGGTATGTGGAAGAAGCGAGGGAGGACCAGTACGAATATGTTTTGTTAAGTAAGTCACTTCAATAAAAGGCTAAAATTGGAGGTTTAATATGGCTAGGACAATACAGGGAATTTTAAAGGAAGATTATAAAAAGTGGAAGGACAGAGAATATATATTTACAAGAGTAGATGGCATATACAGGGCAAAAACATTCGGGCAGACAATATATGATGCATTAGCACTTGCTGAAGTGCTTTTGTCGTATGGACTGAAAAACGAAAATATAGCAGTATATGGAGAAAATTCCTATGAATGGATGGTTTCCGATCTTGCGATAATGGGATATGTGGGAACAAACGTGGCTATTGATAAGGAGTGGAAGGAATACTCAGTATCCGATGCAATTAAAAGAACAAATGTAAAATGCGTTATATATTCCAAAAGTAAAAAAGACATAATAGATAATTTGAGATCCAAGTTTGACATAGTTTATATATGCATGCAGGATGACTTTTACGAGCTTTTGGACAAAGGATATGGACTGCTTAAAAATAAAAAGGATATATTCTGCTTTGAAGAGAGAGAATACGATAAAATGTGTAAAATTGTGTTTTCTTCCGGGACTACCGGTGTACCGAAAGCATCCATGCTTTCACAGCGAAATATTCTGTGCGGATGGGACAATCTATATAAACGGGCACCTATGAATGATACCGATATTTGCTACTTATTTTTACCTCTGCATCATACTTATGCGGGACTTTGTAATTTTCTCTTTTCCACCATTTCGGGAATGCAGATATATTTATGCTCCGATACAAAAAAAATCGCAGAGGAGCTTCAAATTGTAAGGCCTACGGTTTTTTGTGCCGTTCCCCTTATATATGAACGTTTTTATGGTCTTGCCGTTCAAACAGGGCAGAATTTAAAGACATTGTTTGGAGGCAACATCAGGTATATGTTTTCGGGAGGAGCCCTTTTTAATGTGGATATTCGAAGGGAATACAAGAATTCAGGCCTTAACATGATGGAAGCATATGCACTTTCCGAAACATCCTCCATTTTCAGCATTCAATACAGCAATAGCCCCAATGTCAAATCTGTTGGAACAATATTTGAAAATATTGATGTGAAAGTAATAAATCCTGATGAAAACGGCTGCGGGGAGTTGGCGGTTAAAGGAGACAATGTGTTTCTTGGCTATTATGGAAATGAGAAAGCCACAAAAGAGGCGTTTGATGAAGACGGTTATTTCCTTACAGGAGATCTGGGGTACATAGATGAAAATAACGAATTGTATCTGATGGGACGTAAAAAAAGAATGATACTTACCGAAAACGGTGAAAATGTAGATCCGGAGGAAATAGAAAGGTTAATACAACAAAGTGCGGAAATTTCTAAAGTAAAAGTGTATGAAGAGGGCGGATTAATAAAAGCTGCCATATATGTTTGTCAGGATATTGACATAGAAGCTGTTATTGAAAATGTAAATCAAATGCTGCCGAAATACAAGCAGGTAAGAGAATTTAATTTGATTAGGGATTCAATTGATGCAAGGTTAAAATAAGACCTCTCTACATTAGACATGTGTTTTGTAGCTTTTATCAAAGGCTAAAGAAGCACATGTCTTTTTTTTATGTCTGGGAAATTTAAGAGGTAGTAGATGCTATGTTTTTTTGCTCTATATTTGGGTAATTATACTATATAAATGCCAGTTAATTAAGTGTCATATTAACTATTTTTTAAGTGTTTTCTTTTGTTAACTTAAAATGGTAACATATGCAATATTTAAACAGTCATTTTGTAGTTATTTTTGTATAAAATGAAATATACTATTTAGTATTGATAAAACCATTAAACTGTATTTATGGCTTGATTTCATATTAGTGAGAAAAATAGGCTTAAGTTATCTGGTGAAATTATAAGGAGGTAGGCAAGATGGTAAGAAAAAGAGTTTTGGCAACAGTTTTAGCTGTAGTAATGACTACGGTACTTTTTACAGGATGTGCTCAGACATCTGAATCACAGGATGAAATTAAAATCGGCTTGAACTATGAACTGTCAGGTACGGCTGCTTCATATGGCCAGGATACACTCAACGGTGTGCTAATGGCTATTGATGAAATTAATGCTGCAGGAGGAGTATTGGGCAAACAAATAACATATGTAAAGTTGGACAATAAAACGGATCCGGCTGAGTCCACCAGTGCAGCCACAAGGCTTGCAACTAAGGAAAATGTATCGATTATTTTAGGACCTGCTACAACAGGTGCGACCAAAGCAGCAATTCCTGTTGCAGATAAGAATAAAGTGCCTTTGATATCCGCTTCTGCAACTGCTGATGATGTCACTGTTGATGCAAAGGGTGTAAAGGAATACGCATACAGGATCTGCTTTAACGACTCATTTCAGGGTACTGTAATGGCAAACTTTGCATCAAAAAACCTTAATGCTAAAAATGCAGTAGTCCTCATGGATAATTCTAGTGACTACGGAAAAGGACTTGCAAAAACATTTACAGAGACTTTTACCAAGAACGGCGGTACTATAGTGGCTCAGGAAGCCTTTGTAAAAGATGAGAAGGATTTTAATGCCATTCTTACAAAGATAAAAGATAAAACATTTGATATTTTACTTATTGCAGGTTATTACAATGAAGCAGGGCTTATTATCAAGCAGGCGAGAGCTTTGGGAATAGATAAACCGGTGCTTGGAGGAGATGGTCTTGATTCTCCTGTTTTAGGTGAATTAGCCGGTAAAACTGCTTTAAACAAGGTTTATTTCTCAAACCACTATTCATCACTTGATAAGGATCCTTTGATCGTTAAGTTCATGGAAGAGTTTAAGAACAAGAACAGTAAAGATCCCAATGCTTTTAGCGCTCTTGGATATGACCTCGGATATTTTGCTGCTGATGCTATTAAAAGGGCAAATTCAACTGATCCTGCTAAAATAAAGGAAGCACTTGACAATACAACAGAATTTAAAGGTGTTACAGGAACATTCAGTATTGACAAGAACCATAACCCTGTAAAAACGGCAGTGGTTATTGAGCTTAAAGACGGGGTGCAATACTCTTCTGTAAAAGTCGAACCATAAATATGAAAGTATCTATCATTTTATTATATATAATCAAAAATTTAAGAGGGTGTTGCAAAACTACTTTAAAAAGTAGCCAAGCAACACTCTCTTTTATTGCTATAAAGTAAAATTGATACATAAATTTCATTATTTATATTAATTTTCTATATCACTCCTAATTTTGAGCATACTTAATAAACCTATATACTTTTTTGGAAAACTTAGGCCGATTTTAATTGATGAAGATCAATACCACATCTATCATTTTGAATTTTTGAGTGTAATTTGTTCACATTATATCCTAAACAGAGGAGAAGAAATTCGGTTTTTACACTATTCTTTCCACGCGTTAAGAATCGGTTGAAATTATAATCATTTTTTAATACTCCAAAAGCTCCTTCTACCTGGATAGAACGGTTTACCCGTAATAGTATTCCTTTCTCTGTCATGATGTTTTCATAAGATATTTGCCTCTTTTCAATGAATGTTTTGGACACTTGCATTCGTCTATTGCCTCTTGATTTAGTGCACTTTTCTTTATGTGGGCAATCACTACAATTTTCACATTCATATATACTGACCTCAGACTGGTAGCCAGTTGCAGACTTTCTATGGCCTATACCTATTAGCCTTAATTTCTTTCCATTATGACATGTATATTCATCTCTTTCTGCATCATATAGCATATTTTCACGCTTACTTATATCTTTCTTAAAGCTTTTCTTTTTCCATATATCATATGTTTGAGGCTTTATGTAATAGTTTTGTTTGTTTTCTTCTAAATATAGGTAATTTTCTTCACTTTCGTAGCCAGAATCTGCGATAACATTCTTATACTTCTCTCCAAGTTTTAATTCCATATTTTTTAAAAATGGTATTAAGGTAGCAGTATCACTTCTATCCTGAAATATCCCAACACCTGTTACATATTCACTTTCTACTGCAATCTGTACATTGTAAGCAGGCTTTAGCTGAGAGTTACGCATGTGATCATCCTTCATATGCATAAAAGTTGCATCAGGATCAGTTTTCGAATAACTGTTTCTTTCCCCAAAATAATGATTATGTATATCATATTTTTCCTGACGTACTTTAAATTCTTGAATCTTTTCAGTGTATTTTTGTAATTTTGACTTTCTTTTCCCAATTCCACTAACGAATTCAATATTACCTTCTTTTTGCTTTTCCTTCAGATATGCAAGTACTTTCCCAAGATCTTCTGCCTTGCATTCTTTTGAAATCATAAAATTAGTCTTAAATGCTTGATTTATCTCATCTATATAAGACTGTAACTTATCAAACATTTTAGTTTCATTCTTATTTACAGCCTTTTTCCATACAAACGTATAGCGGTTTGCATTTGCTTCAATTTTCGTACCATCAATAAAAAGATTCTCATATTTTACTTCATTAAGAGTATATAGATACTTTACCAGCTGATAAAATAAATCTTCTATTGTATCAGCCAAGTAATTCTTTCTAAATCGAGCTATCGTTGTATGATCTGGTGCTGGCTCTCCTTCAAGCAGCCACATAAAGTTGATATCTCTTCTACAAGCAGCCTCAATATTTCTGCTGGAATATATATTATTCATATATGCATAGGTTAATATCTTAAACATAACTCTGGGACTGACTGCTGGTTTTCTTCCGTTGGAAGAGTACGCCCGGTATGATACAATGATGCCATCCTTAAAACCCTCTATTGAAGCTTCTGTATCAATGTC
>NZ_DAORXT010000080.1:0-13648 GCF_035371925.1 Acetivibrio sp.
TAGGTTTAAGAAATTTTATTTAGAACCGATACTTTTTGTGGGATAATCATATTTTGATTTAACGATATATTTAATAAAAATGTGGTAATTCCAATATGCCGGTTTCTAAATTCGCGAAATTAACGAATATATTTGATTGACAAGGGGTAAGCATAGGGATTACTATATTTATAATTGAAAAGTACAGCCTTTTAAGGAGAAAATTATGACAAAGTTAATATCTTGGAATGTTAATGGCCTTAGGGCATGCATGAATAAGGGGTTTTTAGACTATTTCAAAAAAGTCGAGGCCGATATATTCTGCATACAGGAGAGCAAGGTTCAAGCGGGTCAAATTGAGCTTGAACTTGATGGGTACCGTCAATACTGGAACTATGCCGAGAAGAAAGGGTATTCCGGTACTGCGGTATTTACCCGTATAGAGCCTTTTTCGGTTCAAAACGGGATTGGAATTGATGAGCATGACAAAGAGGGAAGGGTTATAACCTTGGAGTTTGACAGCTACTATTTGGTCAATGTATATACTCCCAATGCCAAAAAAGAGCTGGAAAGGCTGGATTACAGGATGAAATGGGAGGATGACTTCAGGAATTATCTTGTCGGGCTAAAGAACAAAAAGCCCGTAATTGTTTGTGGGGACATGAATGTGGCTCATAAGGAGATTGACCTTAAAAATCCGGCATCCAACAGAAGAAGCGCAGGTTTTACCGATGAAGAACGCGCAAAATTTACCCAGCTTCTTGAGGCCGGTTTTATTGATACCTTTAGATATTTCTATCCCGATAAAAAGGACGCATATACATAGTGGTCATACATGTTTAATGCCCGCGCAAGAAACGCCGGGTGGAGAATTGATTACTTTTGCGTGTCGGAGAACCTAAAAGAGAGCTTAGTCAGTGCTTCCATACATGATGATGTGCTAGGTTCCGACCATTGTCCGGTGGAATTGCAGATAAAATAACATCGGGCAGAAATGTTCATGATAAGGACGTTTCTGATGGTTACATCTGGAAAACCTTGATTCAATGAACAATTCATGGTAAATTATTTTGTGAAAATGTGTAAGAAGGTGCTACGACATTACTTACGGTTGTCTATAAAGGAGAATATGAATGGAAGGTAGTTTCAGAGAATGGGTATGGCTAAGTTCCGTTCCGGGAGTTGGAGCAGTCAAGTCTAAAAAACTTCTGGAGCATTTTATGGACATACATAATGTCTGGAATGCCACTGAAGCTGAGTTGCAAGGGCTTCCTTTTTTAAGCAGGAAGGATATTTCGAATTTAACTAATGTTAAATTTAAGCAAGATGTAGATCGTCATCTTGAGAATATCTATAAGAATGACATTAAAGTTATTACATTAGAAGATAAATTGTATCCTGAATACCTTAAAAACATATATGATCCTCCGTTGGTCCTTTATATGAAAGGAACTATCCAAAAGGAGGAGAAATACCTGGCTGTAGTCGGCTCGAGAAAAGCAACATCCTATGGGCTTGATATGGCAAAAAGAATTTCCAGAGAGCTTGCCGGATACGGTATTACCATTGTAAGCGGAATGGCCAGAGGAGTTGATTCTTTTGCCCATAAGGGTGCTCTTGAGGCAAAGGGCAGGACTATAGCTGTTGTAGGGTGTGGTCTTGATATAGTATATCCATATGAAAATAAGAAACTTATGGAAAGTATAGTTGAGAACGGTGCCTGCCTGTCGGAATACCTTCCCGGCACTACGCCTGTGCCCGGTAATTTTCCTGCGCGCAACAGGATAATAAGTGGCATTTCCATGGGAGTTATTGTGATAGAGGCGGGAGAACGCAGCGGCTCTCTGATTACTGCCAATTTTGCTTTGGAGCAGGGAAGAGAAGTTTTTGCACTTCCGGGAAATGTCAACAGCATAAAGAGTACCGGAACCAATAAATTAATTAAAGAAGGTGCAAAAATAGTAACAGGAATTGACGATATACTAGAAGAATTAAATATATATTTCATCGAAGAAAATACAAATGGCTTATTTACCAAAAACCTTCAGGATGACAAGTTGTTAAAAGGTCTTGATGCTGATGAGAAAAAGATTGTGGAGTGTTTGAGGCTTGAGTCAATGCATATTGACACTATTGTAAGAAAAACCGGATTTAGTATACAGCTTGTCAACTCGATACTTATAATGCTGGAATTAAAGGGAGTTGTTGAGCAGCTTCCAGGAAAGATATTCAAATTAAAGTGCTAAATAATTAATTGTAATATGACAATATATAATATTATAATATATTATTAAAAAATAAGAGATAAATAAAACTGTAATTAAAAGTGGAGGAAAAAGATGGCTGATAAATTGGTTATTGTTGAGTCTCCCGCGAAGGCACACACTATCGGGAAGTTTTTGGGAAAAGGTTATAAGATAGTTGCTTCTGTCGGACACGTGAGAGACCTTCCGAAAAGTCAGATGGGGGTCGATATAGAAAACGATTTTACTCCCAAGTACATTACAATAAGAGGAAAAGGCGATATAATTTCAAAGCTTAAAAAGGAAGCAAAAAGCGCAAACACTATCTATCTTGCAACCGACCCTGACCGTGAGGGAGAAGCTATTTCATGGCATTTGGCTAATTTGCTTAACATAGATGAAAAAGAAAAATGCAGGGTAACTTTTAATGAGATAACCAAAAATGCAGTTAAGAACGCAATAAAGTCACCCAGGGAAATCAACATGGACTTGGTTGACGCCCAACAGGCAAGAAGGGTACTCGACAGAATTGTAGGATACAAAATAAGCCCTCTGCTTTGGAAAAAGGTTAAAAAAGGATTGAGCGCAGGGAGGGTACAGTCGGTTGCAACAAGGCTCATCTGCGACAGAGAGGAAGAGATTGAAAAGTTTGTACCTGAGGAATACTGGACTATAACTGCAAAGCTCTTAAAAGAAGGAGTAAAAACTCCTTTTGATGCCAAATTTTACGGTTCGGGCAGCAAAAAGAGTGAGCTTACGAGTGAAGAGCAAGTCAATAAAATCCTCGATGAGATAAAAGATGCTGCATTTGTGGTGCAAAAGGTTAAAAAAGGTGAGAAGAAGAAAAATCCGAATGCACCGTTTACCACCAGTACAATGCAGCAGGAAGCCTCAAGAAAGCTGGGGTTTTCTACCAAAAAGACGATGATAGTGGCGCAGCAGTTGTATGAGGGAATTGAAGTTAAAGGTGTCGGCGCTGTGGGTCTTGTTACCTATATTCGTACCGATTCCACAAGGGTTTCCGATGAGGCACAAAACCAGGCTGCGGAGTATATTAAAGAAAAGTTTGGAGCGAATTATCTTCCTAAAGAAAAAAATATCTATAAAAATAAATCTGCATCCCAGGATGCCCACGAGTGTATCAGGCCGACATCGGTTGAAATGGATCCCGAGTCTGTAAAAGAATCACTGTCCAAAGAGCAATACCGTTTGTATAAGCTTATATGGGAGAGGTTTGTGGCCAGTCAGATGGCACCGGCCGTATATGACACTATAAATGCCGATATTGAAGCCGGCAAATATCTTTTCAAGGCAAGCGGTTCCACGGTAAAGTTTCCGGGATTTACGGTCTTGTACCAAGAGAGCAAGGATGAAGAAACGGAAGAAGGAGAAAGTATTATTCCGGAACTTTTAGAAGGAGAAAAATTAAAGCAGAAAAAGATTGACCCCAAACAGCATTTTACACAGCCGCCTCCAAGATATACGGAAGCAAGTCTGGTTAAGACTTTAGAGGAAAAAGGCATTGGAAGGCCGAGTACTTATGCTCCTACCATTACAACTATTTTGGCCAGGGGTTATATAGTAAAGGAAGGAAAGACATTAGTTCCTACAGAGCTTGGAAAAATAGTAACGGATATTATGAAAAACCATTTTCAAGATATTGTGGATGTCGAGTTTACTGCTCAGATGGAGAAGGAGCTCGATGAAGTTGAAGAAGGCGAAAAAAGATGGGTAGATGTTATGAAAAGCTTCTACTCACAGTTTGTTAACGTTTTAAAGGATGCGGAAGAAAAGATAGGCAATATTGAAATTCCCGATGAAGTAACCGATGAGATTTGCGAAAAATGCGGAAGAAATATGGTAATCAAGATGGGCAAAAACGGAAGATTTCTGGCATGCCCCGGTTTTCCGGAGTGCAGAAACGCAAAGCCGCTTTTAGAGGATGCCGGTGTTACTTGTCCTAAATGCGGCGGCAAGGTGTACATTAAGAAGACACGAAGGGGCAAGAAATATCTTGGGTGCGAAAACAACAACAGTGAACCGAAATGCGATTTTATGACCTGGGATATGCCGGCAAAGGAAAACTGCCCCAATTGCGGAAGCTTTCTTCTTAAAAAATATTCCGGCAAAAAGGTGCAGCTAAGATGCAGCAATGAGAATTGTGACTTTGTAAAAACAGGAGATAAACAGGAAGAAGAGGAGTAGTATGACTGATTATATAAACGTAATAGGCGCAGGACTTGCAGGATGCGAGGCAGCATGGCAGATTGCCAAAAGAGGAATAAAAGTCAAGCTTTTTGAGATGAAGCCGAAAAAATATTCTCCGGCACATCATATGGATACTTTTGCAGAGCTGGTTTGCAGCAATTCTCTGCGTTCAAACCAGCTGGAAAATGCAGTTGGGCTTTTAAAAGAGGAAATGAGGCTTTTAGACTCCATAATTATGAAGTGTGCCGATGCTGCTCAAGTACCTGCCGGAGGGGCCTTGGCAGTGGATAGAAGCAAGTTTTCCCAAATGGTGACGGAGATTATTAGGCAAAATGAAAATATAGAAGTAATAAACGAAGAGGTTATGGAGCTTCCGAAAGAAGGAATAGCAATTGTTGCTTCAGGTCCCCTTACGTCGGAAAATTTGTCAAAACATCTGGCAGATTTTATCGGTGAGGACTATCTTCATTTCTTTGATGCTGCTGCTCCTATTGTTGCTTTTGAATCAATAGACATGAGCAAGGCATTTAGGGCTGCACGCTATGGAAGAGGGACGGACGATTACATAAACTGTCCTATGAACAAGGAAGAGTACGAGACTTTTTGGAATGAACTGGTCAATGCAGAACTGGCAGAAGTGAAAGATTTTGACCGCGAAGTGGTTTTTGAAGGATGTATGCCGGTTGAAACCATGGCAAAAAGAGGAATAGACACTTTGAGATTTGGTCCTTTAAAGCCTGTGGGGCTTGTTGACCCAAATACCGGAAAAGAACCCTATGCGGTTGTTCAGCTAAGACAGGACAACAGTGAGGGAACCATGTATAATATAGTAGGATTTCAAACCAGGCTCAAGTGGCTGGAGCAAAAAAGAGTGTTCAGGCTGATACCGGGACTGGAGAATGCTGAATTTGTAAGGTACGGTGTAATGCACAGAAATACTTTTCTAAATTCGCCAATGCTCTTAGATGCCGCATACAGCCTTAAAAAGGCTTCCAACATTTATTTTGCCGGACAGATTACCGGGGTTGAAGGGTATGTGGAATCTGCCTCTTCAGGCATGGTGGCAGGAATTAACGCTTCAATGGATTTTCAAGGAAGAGAACGGGTTATATTTCCGAGAAGTACCGCAATTGGCGCATTAAGTCATTATATTTCCGATAGGAGCGTAAAGAATTTTCAACCCATGAATATTAATTTTGGCATAATGGAAAGCATTCCTCTAAAAATACGGGATAAAAGAAAAAGAAACTATGAGACGGCAATGAGGGCTCTGAAAAATTTAAAAGAATATATTTCGAAATATTTGGAAGTATAAAATTATTTGCTTCTATAAAAATTTTATGATAATTTTATATTAAAATATCATAATTTTATCATATTTTTATAATAAAATAGTTGTTTTTTTTTAAAAGTTGTGATAATATCATTATAAGTAATGGTATTTTATGTATTAGTCAAGTTTTATGCAGTTCTTTTTTTTAATTTTCTTTATTTTGTCTTTATAGGGTCTAGGAGTATTATTTGTACGTGTAGGCATATTTTTCCGTAAAAAGATGATAAAAACAAATAGAAGTGTATTCCTGTACGGTTATAAGGTTAATAATACCATTATAACTAATGGAATCAATGCAGGAAAATATATTTATATGTCGAATTATACTGAGAAATGCTTTGTTCTTAATTTTTAGGAGCAGAGTTAAAATACACAGGAGGTGTATCCAATGCTAGGCAGGATTCTTACAGGGACGAATGTGCTTGAAAAATCGTTGGATGCAGCGTTGTTACGAAATGAAACCATTTCACAAAACATTGCCAATGCTGACACGCCGGGTTATAAAAGAAAGACCGTTGCTTTTGAAGAGTACTTGAACGATGCAACGGCAAGTATCAAGGGTATAAGGACACGTCAGGAACATATACCAGTGGGAGCCAGAAATGTAATGGATATTGACATTAAGGTTTCGGAGGATAAAAGTTCACTTTCAATGAGACTTGATGAAAATAATGTCGATATTGAAAATGAAATGGCGCAAATGGCTAAAAATACTATTAAATATTATCTGCTCACACAAAAAATCAGCAGTGATTTCAGTAAAATCAAGTCTGCTATCAAAGAAGGGAGATAATAAATCATGGGATATTTCAGTTCTCTTGATATAAGCTCATCAGCTCTTACTGCTCAAAGATTACGAATGGATACAATCTCTCAGAACATTGCAAATGTAAATACCACAAGGACTGAAAACGGACAGCCCTATAGGAGAAAAACGGTGCTGTTTGAAGAAAAATCCTCAACCGGTTCATTTTCCGAATATCTCGAAAGCAGTATGAGAGGGAAAAACGCTGGCGCGGGAGTCAGGGTTACGGGAATAGTAGAAGATACATCTCCGTTTAAAAGAGTATATGATCCCGGACATCCGGACGCGGATGAAGAAGGATATGTTTTAATGCCGAATGTTGATGTGATTACGGAAATGGTAAATATGATTTCTGCAACAAGAGCCTATGAAGCCAATATTACATCTATCAACACCACAAAGGGTATGGCAATGAAGGCCTTGGAAATCGGAAGATGATCAGGTGATATAAAAGTTTTGGCAGCATAGTGTTGTAAAACCGGCCTTTAAAGATGTAAAAATACGATGACGTTATTTAAGGAGGGTATTATGGCTGTAAACAGTATTGATTTAATATCTCCTGCAATATCAAAATTTGATTTTACAGTGGGTAAAAATAATAATGAAGATATTGTTAAATCTTTCAGCAATTATTTGAGTAATGCCATAAAACAGGTGGATGAACTTGAGAAACAGTCAAAGGCTGTTGCTGAGGATTTTGCTGCAGGTAAAACCGACAATATTCATGAGGTTATGATTGCTGCGCAAAAGGCAGACATAGCTCTTCAATTTACATTGCAAATCAGGAATAAAATTCTGGATGCTTATAATGAAATAATGAGAATGCAGATTTAGTGCAGGTTTTTTTGCGTGTACATTTCTATATGTGTTGCATAAATGTTACAGAAGATGATTACCGTTGACTAAGGTGGTGGATTCATGCCAGAGGTACTATCAAGAATGCAGCAACAGATCACAGACTTTTGGAAAAATCTTGACAAGTCGCAAAGAACACGAATTCTTATAACTTCCGGTATTTTGGTGGTTGTGCTTACAATAGCCATAGTAATGCTTACAAGGACTACATACGTGCCTTTAATTACCGTTGATGATCCTGAAAGCATTGCTGCAATCGAAGAAGCTCTTTCCGAAAAGAAGATAAAATACAAGCATGGTGACGGAAAGCGTATTCTTGTCGATTCAAAAGACAAGAATAAAGCTGAATTTGCCTTAGCTTCCACAGGATTAACGGAATCTGGAATGACATTTGAGGATGCGTGGAGCCTTCTTAAAGTTAGTTCTTCCGAGAGTGATAAAAAGCAGCTATGGCAAAATTTCAAGAAAAACAGTCTTGTTGCGAAGCTCAAGATGTTTGATAATGTAAAAGATGCTGACGTTGAGCTTACCATACCGGAAGAATCCATGTTTTTCGTCGAATCGAAAAACGAAGCAAAAGCGGCTGTCAGAATAACTCCAAAAGGTGAATTAACTCCCGAACAGGTTGAAGGGATAGTTATGGTAGTTGCCTCTTCCATAGAAGGATTGGATCCCAAAAACGTAACGGTTGTTGACAATAATTTTAATATATTGAATCAGAATTTGTCAGACGGTATGAATATACCCTCGAGCCAATACAAGCTTAAGCTCCGTATAAAAGAAGAACTTGAAAAGAATATAAAAACCCTGTATTCCGGTCGTTCGGACAGCTATGATTTTATAAGTGTTGCAGTAAATCCGGTTTTGGATTTGGACAAGGTTACAAAAAATCGAAAAGAAATCGAAAAGCCTACTGGATTGGACGAAGCGATAGTAAGTGAGGAAAAAAAGACAGAAGAGCTAGTGAACGGAAATCAAGGCGGGGCGCCGGGGATGGATACCAACCCGGGAACCGGAGATGTTCCAACTTACCCCATAAATGGGGGGGAAAACTCTTCATATGAAAGCAAGTCGGAAATAATAAACAGAATATTTACCGAGACATTGACCGAGGAAGAAAAAGCCATAGGGACAATGAATTTTAAAGAGTCATCAATGACGGTTGCCCTGTAGTATGGAAATAGAGTTCCCGATGACAGTAAACTGACAGATGATTTTATAGAGCAGTTTAAACAAGGTTTGAGCAATGCTACAGGAATTCCGGTTGAAAAAATAACAGTGGACAAGCAAAAACTAGCACCTCAGGAAGTAGAGGTAGTAGCTGCATCCGACAGGATAAAACAGTTTATTGATGACTACGGATTCTTTGCATTAATGATTATATTGATAATTGCGCTGATGCTTTCAGTAATGCCGAGAAAGAAAAAGACTCCGGAAGCAACACCCGAACTTGCAACTGCAGGTGGTCCTAATTTTGCTGTAGCTGAAGAAGAAGAATTACCGGAGATAAACTTTGAGGAGCATTCTGAAATTAAGAAACAGATTGAAAACTTTGTCAAGCAAAAACCGGAGTCAGTTGCACAGCTTCTTAGAAATTGGTTGTCCGATGACTGGGATTAATTGATTTAGGCAGTTTATCACGAAAGAACAACAGGTTTAGGGGGTATTATTGTGGCTCGAGGTGGAGCAGCAAGAACAGAACTATCAGGAAAAGAAAAAGCAGCAATGTTATTAATTGCTCTTGGGCCTGAAAGATCGGCAGAGATTTTCAAACACCTTAAAGATGATGAAATTGAGCAGTTGACCCTTGAAATTGCAAATATCAGGACCGTAAGTCCCGAAGAAAAGGAGAAGGTGTTGGAGGAGTTTTACCAGATATGTCTTGCACAGAATTATATTGCCGAGGGTGGAATAAACTATGCAAAAGAAATTCTCGAGAAAGCTTTGGGAACTCAAAAGGCACTGGATGTTTTAAACAAGCTGACGGTGTCGTTGCAAGTGAGGCCTTTTGACTTTGTAAGGAAGGCAGACCCTTCACAGCTTATAAACTTTATCCAAAACGAACATCCTCAGACAATAGCATTGATCCTGTCATATCTGAAACCCCAACAGGCATCAATCGTATTGTCGGCGCTTCCCCAGGACAAACAGGCTGATGTTGCAAGAAGAATAGCAACGATGGACAGAACATCGCCTGAGGTAATAAAAGAGGTGGAGAGAGTACTTGAAAAGAAGCTTTCGGCAATTGTTACCGAAGACTTTACTGCTGCCGGTGGCGTACAGGCAATAGTTGATATCTTGAATAACGTTGACAGAGGAACCGAAAAATACATTATGGAAACTCTGGAGGTTGAAGATACCGACCTTGCCGAAGAGATAAAGAAGAGAATGTTTGTGTTCGAGGACATACTTACTTTGGACAATCGTTCCATTCAAAGATTCCTGCGTGAGGTTGACAACAATCAGCTGGCCATTGCCCTCAAAGCTACCAAGGAAGAAGTTCAAAACAAGATTTTTGCAAATATGTCCAAGCGTATGGCTGAAATGGTGAAGGAGGACATGGAATTCATGGGTCCTGTAAGGCTCAAGGATGTTGAGGAGGCTCAGCAGAAGATTGTAAATATCATAAGAAAACTCGAAGATGCCGGTGAGATAGTAATCTCCAGGGGCGGGGGAGATGAGATAATTGTATAGCAACAAAATATTTAAGAGCAGTCAAGTAAATATCGGGATACCCGTTCAAATCAAAGTTCCTCTTAACTATCAGAACATTAAAAAGATTAAAGAGCCTGAAGTGGACTTTGATTCCTGTGTAAATGAAAAGTCCGAGATATTAAATAAAAAGATTGAAAATGAAAAGGCTATTTTGGAGAGAGCTCATAAAGAGGCAGAGGAGATAATCAGACAAGCAGAGCTTGAGGCAGCTAAAATATTGGAGGATGCCCGGGAAAAAGGGTTTCAGTTAATGGCGGAAATTGAGGAAGACAGCAGGCAAAAAGGGTTTGAAAAAGGATATGAGGAAGCTAAAATGCAGTATGAGGATTTGCTGCAGGAGGCGGAATTAATCAGAGAAAATGCATTGAAAGAGTATAGGGAAATGCTTCAAGGTATTGAAAAGGATGCATTGAATGTTATTATAGACATTTCCAAGAAAGTTATCGGTACAGAGATAAGCATGAACAAGGATAGACTTTTGGAAATGATTGCACAGGCTTTTGAACGATGTTCAAACAGGGAGAATATTACGCTGAAGGTATCTTCGGCGGATTACGATTTTATAGTTGAAAACAAGGACAGGATTCTTTCGATGGTTGAAGGTATAGGCCAGCTTGACATTGTAAAGGACCAAGCCTTAAAGCTGGGCGCATTGATACTGGAAACACCCTACGGAAGTGTGGATGCAGGTATGGATACAAAGCTTAAAAAGATTGAAGAAGCATTTTTTAAGGTATTGGCAAATCGAAAATAATTTCACATTTCACGCATAAAATAAACAATCTGGGATGGGAAGCTCTATGGCGGCCATTGATTTTTCAAAATATTATGATGTGTTGGATAACAAGGACTTTATTGAGTATACCGGAAAAGTTTCCAAAGTTGTCGGTTTGACGATTGAGTCTAACGGCCCTGAAGTTAATATTGGAGAAATCTGCAAGATAAATGCCTTAAGGGAAAACAAGATTATATCTGCAGAGGTCGTGGGATTCAGGGACAACAAGGTGCTTTTAATGCCCTTAGGCGACATGAACGGAATTGGTCCCGGAAGCAGAGTGGTGGCAACAAGGGATTATTTGTCCGTGGGAGTCGGCAATGGGCTTGTCGGAAGAGTAATTGACGGAACAGGAAGACCTATTGACGGCAAAGGTGAGATTGTTATCGAGAGCACATATCCTGTTGAAAACAAACCGCCGCATCCCCTTCAAAGGAATAGAATAAAAGATCCATTGCCTTTGGGCGTAAAAACAATAGACGGTCTTTTGACTGTGGGAAAAGGGCAGAGAATAGGTATTTTTGCAGGAAGTGGCGTGGGAAAGAGTACCTTAATCGGTATGATTGCCAGAAACACAAAGGCGGATATTAATGTAATTGCCTTAATTGGAGAGAGAGGAAGAGAAGTAAGGGAATTTATAGAAAAGGACCTTAAAGAGGAAGGATTAAAAAGGTCTGTGGTGGTGGTCGCAACTTCCGATCAGCCTGCACTTATAAGACTAAAAGGAGCACTTATGGCGACGGCTATAGCAGAGTACTTTAGAGACCAGGGAAAAGATGTACTTTTGCTGATGGATTCCCTTACAAGGTTTGCCATGGCTCAGAGGGAAATAGGTTTGTCAATTGGCGAACCGCCGGTTTCAAGAGGCTATACCCCTTCGGTATTTTCGGTAATGCCAAAGCTCCTTGAGAGAGCCGGAAATTCTCACTCGGGGTCGATTACCGGACTTTATACGGTATTGGTTGACGGCGATGATCTGACTGAACCTGTAACCGATACTGCCAGAGGAATTTTGGACGGCCATATTGTTTTGTCGAGGAATCTGGCAAACAAAAACCAGTACCCTGCCATAGATGTTCTGGCAAGCGTGAGCAGGGTTATGCCGGATATAGTAACTGATGAACACATAAAGGTTGCAAACGATATTAAAAAGACGATGGCAATATATAGAGAGGCTGAGGACTTGATTAATGTCGGTGCTTATGCCAAAGGAAGCAATAAGAAAATCGACTATGCCATCGAGGTAATTGACAAGATTCAGGATTTTATTGAGCAAGGTGTTCATGATCGGTACTCATATGATGAGACTGTAAATTTGATGAAAAGTGTGTTGATTTGACATTATAGGTGAGCAGGGTGGGAGATGATTATGGGAAAATTTGTTTTTAAAATGCAGACTCTGCTAAACCTCAAAATTCAATTGGAAAATGGTCTTAAAAATGAGCTGGGAAGAGCAGTCCAGGAATTGGAGAGGCAAAAGGATATATTAAATAAGATCAACAATGAAATGAATGAATATATCGACAGTATAAACAGCAAGTCTTGGGAGGGCATATCAGTAGGAGAACTTCGTGAGTACAATACGTATATATCTTATCTTAGTGACAGGGCAAAGCTTCAAAAAGAAAATATTAAGAAGGCACAACTTGTTGTCGATAAATATAGAGATAAGCTGATTAGAGCCATGCAGGAGCGAAAAGTGCTTGAAAAGCTGAGAGAGAAAAAGTATGAAGAGTATATGAAGGAGCAGCTTAAGGAAGAGCAAAAGCTCAACGATGAGATTGTAAGCTTTAACATAAGCAATTCACAAGAACAGTAAGCTGTTGAATATACGTTAAATAATACTATAAAAATGCTATTGGGAGAGAGACATGGCAAAAGAAAAGATTCAAGAAACTATTAAAAACCCTGAAGCGCAAGGAAGCGGAACTGAAAAAAAGGAAGATAAAAAAGGTGGTTTTCTGTTTGGGCTGCTTGTGCTGTTGATAACACTGATTGTTATAGTTAGTGTTGTCGGTGGGGTTTTTTTCATTGTCATCAGAAACAATGTAAACGGACTGGTGGAAAGATACAGGAACAGCCTGAAAGATATTCCCGTCCTAAAGCTGGCTTTACCTCCTGCGCCAGCGGATTACGACCCTCTTGATCCCAAAAATCTTAAAGAAGATGAACTTATTGAAAAGTATAACCAGTTCCGAAAGAAAAGCGGCGAGCTTGCAAAGAAGCTTGAGGAGACTGAAAAAGCTTTGGAGGAGCTTAAGAATTCCCAGATCGATGTTGAGGTATTGATGAGGGAAAACGAGCGGATAAAATCGGAAATGGAAGCTCAAAAGGCTAGATATGAAGAGGATTTGAAAAAAGCACAAGAGCTTTTGGTGAAAGAGGATAAAGAAGGGTTTGCGGAATTTTATAAAAAGATGAATGAGCAGCTTGCTCAGAGTCTTTACGAACAGATACTCAAGGAAGAGTATGCTAATGAGCAGGCAAAAGAGTTTGCAAAGTTATATGAGAAAATGGATACCAAGGCTGCAGCCCAAATATTTGAGGAGCTGGGAGAGTCAAAACTGGACTTGGTTGCCAACACGTTAAAAAACATGAAGAAAGACGTGGCTGCAGAAATTATATCTGAAATGAGTCAAAGCTATGCGGCTAAGGTTACTGAAAAGCTTTCAAAAGTTTATGGAATTCAATTTGAACAATAAAAATTTTCTATATATTTTTACAATTATCGAAAG
>NZ_DAORXT010000081.1:0-2120 GCF_035371925.1 Acetivibrio sp.
AACCGGGAAACTATGCATCAAGAGCAGAAGCTTTTGCTTTGCTTGCAAATTATGTTAGAAATTTTATTGACAAGGATTTGGATGAAATACCCGAAAAAACTCCCGGTACAACTCATGACCAGGTTTCACCTACTCCAAAGCCTGTGACATCATCTTCACCTTCCGGTTCCGGTTCAACAATTGAAAGTGGGCCGTTTAAAGGTAAATCGGTTGATGACTTTTTATATGTATCGGGCGGAGATTTTAGAATTTTTAATGAAGAACAGAAAAAAGCCACTATCGAAGGCGTATTTGACCAAGAAAATGTAAAAAAGATGTACTACAATGTGAAATACTATGGATTTGATATGGAAACTCCTAAGATGGAAAAAGATAATATTACAAATGGGTTAATCGCTCTAGGTCCAAAAGAAGAAGAAAAAGGAATATTTAATGAAAACAAAACCCCATATGGTTGGGCACTCAAAGATTTTGAACTTAACAAGGACTATTTTAAGATTAATATTATTTTAGTGATAGAAGACCAATATGGAAATAATCTTACTAAAACTTTGACAAATATAAATGATAAGGATTCGGACGGAGATGGACTGTCTGACTATGAAGAGGTATACATATACAATACAAATCCGTTAAATTCCGATACCGATGAAGATAAACTTTCAGATTATGAAGAAATTAATATTTATGGAACAGATCCATTAAATCCCGATACCGATGAAGATGGCTTAACAGATTACGAGGAAGTTAAAGCATGGGTTATTTTAGAATTAGGTTCGATAGTATCAATTTTTTATAATGCTCCTGAATACGAAGAGATGGGAATTGAAGGCATGGAACTTGTATCTGAAAAATATGGCTATAAAAAAGAGCAGATAATTTTGGGATTGGATCCCCTAAATCCCGATACGGACGGAGACGGACTTCCTGACGGTTATGAATTTAGAATTTTGGGTACTGATCCGACACGCAAGGTAACATATGGTATGAATGTACCGGATGTTGACCTTGATATTGATGGAGATGGACTTTCAAACTGGAATGAGTTTATAAATGGAACAGATCCATGGTTAGAAGATACAGATGGAGACGGTATTAGTGATTATGATAAGGTTCATACGCAAAAACAGATTAATTGAATACCATACGGACGGAAATGGGATTGATTATGTGAGTACATTAGGATTAAATGAGGCAACAATAAAAAAATATATGCAAAAGCAAGAAAAGCATGACATTATGATTGACGAATTAAGTGTAAAAGAATATGGATACCCCTTAAGGGGTATCCAGCAATACATTTGTTCCTTTAGGAGCAGCAAAAAAGGTGAAGGCATTGTAATTTGCTCAACGTGAAGGCTAGCCTTTCTAGGCTCAGGACGGTGACACCCTATTATAGATGTTTGCTCTTATTTTTGATTTGAATCAACATATTAATTGGCATTTTCTATTTTAAGCTTGCAGGAAATGGAAATTCTCGACTGGAGTTTTTTCTTTCTAATATTTGCTCAAGCTGCTGTGTTGTGTTTTTCAATCGGCATTGCTATGTTTTTTTGCTTATAGTTGTTTTTTGCCATCTTATTACTCCAAACAAGACTATGTTTATTGTTGTGTTGATGTTATTTTATATCACGGGAGATTTATTATACTGTTCATTATTTACAGGTAATGATTTAAGGTTTTGACAGGAGAAGTTTAGGGTGGAATGAATTTCTAATTGGGTTTTGCTGATGTAGTTATTTGGAGTTTTTTTGAAGTATGGCAATGATATTTACGATATATGTGATATATACTTCAATGGGAAAGTTTTACTTGTAAGTCCATTGAAAAAATAGCTAATTTATGGTATATTTTAACTGTGGTTAGAGAAATATTTGGTAAAATGTGGTTCTAAAATTATTGCAAAATTTTTATCGACAGTCCTCTAGTCCTTGAAAAAAGTGGGTTAGATGCCTATGTTGGTGACTCAAAAATGCGTGAAATTTGATAAAAATGGGGCTTTTTTTAATGAAATTTGCTTAAAAAAGTTCCGTCAAAAAATTTCCGTAAGGCTTGAAAATGGCGGGATACGACTCCGAGGACGTTGAAGTGGTACTTCCAGTAAAACAAGGATTGAAACC
>NZ_DAORXT010000081.1:2220-12954 GCF_035371925.1 Acetivibrio sp.
AGTTGAAGTGGTACTTCCAGTAAAACAAGGATTGAAACACATGAATTTGAGTGTTCTCGCTATAGTTTTCTGTTGTTGAAGTGGTACTTCCAGTAAAACAAGGATTTAAGCATTCTAAAAAGTGCATTGCTTTTATTCCAACTACTTATTGAAGTGATATTTCCACAGAAATTATCTATAAAGTGAGAATAGGGGTAATTTGACTACATAAAAACATTTTGTTATAGTTTCACTATTAGGAATTAAAGGTGAATAGATTATGAGTACAACTTTTGAGGTATATCCGGGAAAAGAATATGTACCTTCCTTTGCAGAACTACTGGATATTTCAAACGAAAGGATTAATTCCTTTTTAAGAGATTCAGGTATTATAAAAAGTGCTATCCTGGATGTCGAAATCCATAAAAATATAGATCATTCTAAGGTAAAATTCAATATGAACGATAAATTAATTTGGAATGACGATTATTATGTATGGTTTTTTATTCGGGGAGTTGATGGAGGGACTGATTCCTATTATCACAAAATAACCGAATTTGATAAAGAAATATGGAAAGAGGAAATTAGTATTAATGCCAAGGTGAGGCAATTTGCGGATTCAATCAATAAAAGTATAGAAATTGGACATTACTGGTCTTTTAGAAGGAGTGCGGGGCAGCCGGGCATAATTAACCTTGCTTATGGCTTAATAGCTGCATCTCTTGCAAAAATAACTGATGGTTTTATTTACTCCGATGATGGTGCATGGGATTATGATCGCTTTCCTGCTTTGGCTGAAGATTTTTTTCGATGGTACTTTAAGCCTGAATTTGCAGGGAAAAGCGAATATAAGATGTGGGCACAAAATTGTATTGAGTCTATATACGAGGAACTCAAATAATTATAAGGCTACTCAGTTGCAGTTGGCGTGGCCTTTATTCATATCTGGGTGTTTGTTTTACGAGATAATATGCATTTTCAAGTGAGCTATATTCCATTCAAATAACCTAAAAACAGCATTTTAAGAATTCCCATAAAGAGTTTGAAAAGTATGCAGAGTCGTCAATTTTCCGAAGTTAAATAAATTTAATCTATTGAATAATTATTTCCATAGCCTTATAATTAATTATGGTAGCTTGTATTACATATGTAGTATGGCTTCATTAATTTAAAAATACATGCACAGTTTTTAGGTTGTGTTGGTAGAACGGAGGAAAAAGAAGATGCCCATTATTGAATTTTTGGAGCGCAATGCTGAGTTGTACGGTCACGAAAAATGTCTGACAGAGATAAATCTGGACCTTCAGGAAAGCCATAATGTCATATGGCGCGAGTATGAACTCATCGAAAACAATCCGGCAGGGGAATATCGCAGAGATATGACCTGGCGTGTTTTTGACGAAAAAGCAAATCGATTTGCAAATCTCCTAATCAAGAGAGGAATTAAAAAAGGTGACAAGGTGGCTATACTTTTGATGAACTGTTTGGAATGGCTGCCTATTTATTTTGGAATATTGAAGGCAGGGGCTATTGCGGTACCGATGAACTTCCGCTATACAGCCGAAGAAATAAAGTACTGCCTCAACTTATCCGATTCCATAGCCTTGGTTTTCGGTCCGGAATTTATCGGTCGTGTGGAAAACATTTATGACCAGATACCCAATGTGAGATTATTGTTATTTGCAGGAGAAAACCGTCCTTCTTTTGCTGAAAGCTATGACCGTCTTACCGCCAATTGTTCTTCCGAAGCACCCAACATAGAAATTACAGATGATGACGATGCAGCAATATATTTTTCATCGGGAACCACAGGGTTTCCAAAAGCAATTTTACATAGCCACGGAAGTCTTGTATCGGCTTGTTACACAGAACAGAAACATCACGGACAAACCCGTGAGGACAATTTCCTGTGTATTCCGCCCCTTTATCATACCGGTGCGAAAATGCACTGGTTCGGAAGCCTGTTGGCCGGCAGCAAAGCAGTGTTGCTGAGAGGAATTAAGCCGGAATGGATATTAAGAACAGTTTCCGAAGAGAAAATTACAATTGTATGGCTTCTGGTTCCGTGGGCTCAGGATATTTTGGATTCAATTGACAGGGGAGAACTGAAACTGGAAGATTATGACCTTTCCCAATGGAGGCTTATGCATATTGGTGCTCAGCCGGTGCCGCCAAGCTTGATTCACCGCTGGAAAAAGTATTTTCCGCATCATCTTTACGATACCAACTATGGTCTGAGCGAGTCTGCCGGACCGGGATGCGTTCATTTGGGCGTTGAGAATATTCACAAAGTAGGTGCCATAGGCTTGCCGGGCTATAATTGGGAGGCTAAAATTATAGATGAAAAGGGATGTCCTGTAAGTCAGGGAGAGGTAGGAGAACTGGCTGTCAAGGGACCCGGTGTGATGAGATGCTATTACAAGGACCCTGAAGCTACTGCCGCAGTACTCAAGGATGGCTGGCTTCTAACCGGGGACATGGCCAGAATGGATGAAGACGGATTTATTTATCTGGTAGACCGCAAGAAAGATGTAATTATCAGCGGTGGAGAGAATATATATCCCGTACAGATTGAAGATTTTCTGAGGGCACATGAAGCAATCAAGGATGCAGCGGTTATTGGACTTCCGGATAAGCGTTTGGGAGAAATAGCTGCAGCTATTATAGAGTTAAAGCCTGGCTGCGAGTGCACTGAAGAAGAAATAAACAAATTCTGTCTTTCACTACCGCGTTATAAACGTCCTAAAAAAATTATTTTTGACACGATTCCAAGAAATCCTACAGGAAAGATTGAAAAGCCCCGTTTAAGGGAAAAATACGGTGTGGTAGCCTTGGTAGAGGCTGAAACAATAAGCTAATAATGCCCTTCACGTTTTAAATTATATATTAATTGGGAATGGCTTTGACTGATATATCGGCAAGGCCATTCTTATTTTTTTTCAAAATCAAAAAGATAAAACGGACAACTCACAAAATTAACATATTTAGAATAGATTTGAATAGAAATATGAAGATATTTTGAGATTCACAGAGAAAATTCAGTTGAATCATTATTAACAAAAAGCAAAGGTCAAGGAAAGTCAAAGTCTAAAGTTGATAATATAGCTGCAAAATTGTATAAATAATATATAAAGATGATTAAACGTCAAATCAATATCAAAAAATTTGGAGGTGTTGTTTATGTTCGGAATAGTACCTTTTGGAAGAAGAGGAACAGGTGTTCAAAGAAGAAACGGAGACTTTTTTGATATTGACAACTTTTTTGACGACTTTTTCAACGACGAATTTTTCTCTGCGTTTTACGGCCGCAATCAAATGAAAGTCGATATAAGTGAAAACGATAAAGAATATATTCTTGAAGCCGATATGCCGGGAATAGACAAAGAAAACATCAGTATTGAAGTCAATGGTGATGTACTCACGATAAGTGCCAAATGCGATGAACAGACAGAAGTGAAAAAAGAGAATTACCTAAGAAAAGAAAGAAGAGCAAGTTCGATGTCAAGGTCCTTTACTCTTGAAAATGTTGATAGCGACAGGATTACGGCAAGGCATGAAAGAGGCGTATTGACATTGATACTGCCAAAGAAAGAGACTCGCTACAGAGGAAGAAGAATCGATATTTCTTAATATGCAAATAATAATGAAAGGGTGGGCTCCCCTATACACGGGGGAGCTTTTTTTGATTTAAAAATAGGTTGTTATACGGGCCCGATGTTGTTGGAAAGAGAAACAGATAAGGGAAAAATGGGCTTGTAGGAGTATTGACAACGGGGCAATAAATAAATATAATGATACTAACATAATGATAATATCAAAACTCAAATTTCAAATTCGAGGTGAAACAATGAGCGAATCAAAAAAGCTTAATAAACAAGGACTTACCGAAGAGCAGTTTTTAGCGGCTTATGATGCCAGCAAATTTGAGAGGCCGTCAATGACGGTGGATATGCTGATTTTTACTGTGACTGATGAAAAAAAGGAGAATTATAGAAAGCTTCCTCAAAAGGTTTTGCGATTGTTGATGATTAAAAGGGGTGACCATCCGTATATAGGACAATGGGCGCTTCCAGGCGGTTTTGTTAACATGGATGAAAATCTGGAAGATGGAGCTTTAAGGGAGCTGAAAGAAGAGACAAATATTGACAATATATATATGGAGCAGCTTTATACCTGGGGAGATGTAGACAGAGACCCCCGCACACGGGTAATAAGCGTTTCCTATATGGCGCTGGTGGACAGCTCCAATCTCAATATCAAGGCCAGTGATGATGCCGATGATGCCAAATGGTTTACCGTATCGTGTAATATGTATCAGGAGCAAAAAACAGTGACCGAAAAGGGATATATATTGCAGCGGTTGTATAACTTAAAGCTGTCCAACGAGGAGGAAAATCTTTCAGCGGTTATAAAGACGGTAAAAACTGTTGAAGGAAAAATATCCAGAGTAGAAAGAGAAATTGTCGAATCAAACGGTATCGCTTTTGACCACGCAAAGATTATACAATATGCTATTGAAAGGCTGCGAAATAAAATTGAGTATACCGATATTGCGTTTAACCTCATGCCGGCAAGGTTTACTTTGACGGAGCTCCAGCAGGTGTATGAGGTGATTTTGGACAAGGAGCTGTTAAAAGCAAACTTCAGGAGGAAAATAGCCGATATGGTAATTGAAACAAACGAGTACACCAAAGATGCAGGGCATAGGCCTTCAAAACTTTTTAAATTCAACCCAAATTGGAACGATTCCTCAGAATAATAAAAAACGTTATTGACATATTGGTCTATTTGTAATAGACTAATAATATAAAGTCTATAATAAATAGACCAAGGAGGACTAACATGAAAGAATATAAGCTTTCACAAAGTGAAATAAAGCATATAAGCGGCAAAAAAAGCAGCAAACATCAGAATGAAGAGTTGGGAAGATTGACTTATGGGCACAAGGAGGTGCTATAAATGAGTGAGTTATTTCTCTCCGTTTTAAATATGAGTTTTACAGCAAGCTATGTAATTTTATGCGTGATGCTTCTTAGGCTGTTACTTAAAAAAGCTCCGAAATTCATCTCCTATGCTTTGTGGGGTGTTGTGGCCTTTCGCCTTATAATTCCGTTTTCTTTTGAAAGCATGTACAGTCTTTTGCCCCGGAATATGAATACTGTTCCGATTTCCCATGAAATCATCTATCAGCAAAGTCCCAAAATTGATAGCGGGATAGAAGCAATGGACGCTATTGTAAACCAGTCCCTTCCCAAGCCGGATGTTGCGGCAAGTGTAAATCCATTGCAGATTTATACATTGCAGATTTATATAGAAATTGGATCATATATCTGGGTTTTGGGAATAATAACATTACTCATTTACAGTTTGGTGTCGGTTTTGAAACTAAAAAGACAGCTTAAAAATGCAGAGCAAATAGATATGAATATCTTCGAAGTCCGGAATTTGAAAACTCCCTTTGTATTAGGAGTAAGAAAGCCCAAGATATATTTGCCGGCCGGACTTGAGGCTACCGAGAGAAGATATATTTTGCTGCATGAGCAAACCCATATCAAGCGCAAAGATTATATCATTAAAATATTAGCTTTCTTAATATTAGCCATACACTGGTTCAATCCCCTTGTGTGGGTTGCATTCAGATTAATGAGCAAGGATATGGAGCTTTCCTGTGACGAGAGTGTTTTAAAAGAAATGGATTTGGATATTAAAAAGCCATATGCCAATTCATTATTGTCCCTTGCAACCGAAAGACATATTTTAAATGGAAGCCCTCTGGCTTTTGGTGAGGGAAATGTTAAAGACAGAATCAAGAATGTATTGAATTACAAAAAACCAACCTTTTGGTTGATTGCCGTTGCATTAGTAGTAGCTGTAGCCGCAGGAATCGGTTTATTGGCTAATCCGGTTTCTCAAAAACCAGTTGAGAATAAGCCTTTATCACAGCTTTTAAAAAATAAAACCGAGTATGTGGGTGACAACTCAAAGGTTGGAGGTATTATCTTTTCATTAAAGTTTCCCGACAACGTGGATTATAATTCTTTTGAGCTTTATACAGACAGTGAACCTTATGGAGTAAATGTGAATCTCAAAACGAATACTGAATCCAAAAACATATATAATGTTGAAGCAAACCAACAGCAGTTTGAAACTAATGCGTTGATTATGTTTTCCCTGATTGGAAACGTTGAAAATATCAATTTTACACTGGATGATGGAGCATCCCCGTATTCTATACAATACACGAGGGAGTGGGCGAACAAGCGATGCGGAAAAGATGTGCGGGATTTTGCCAAAAGTGAGGAGGAACTTGGCAAGCTAATTAACGGCACATATGGCATTCCGAAAAATGAAGGCATTGGCGAGATTATAGAAGAAAACTTAAGTGTCATAATGTCATCGCCAGACATATCCTCCAATCCGCAGGATTATATCTATGTCAATAAGAAAGAATACCAAAACATTTTGAAATACGGTGAAGAGGCGCTGGAATATTTGCTTTCGCAGTTTGAAGCAGGTAATGATGAAGGACTTCGGGGGCATATCATGATGAGACTGTGTAAAGAGCTCTTAGGCCCGAGAAATAATGTTACCGATGATTCACTAAGTCCGAGAGAGTGGTATAATGCACTGTCCATCCGCCAAGAAAGAAAGCTTCCCAATTTTGAATATGACGGCGAGGATCCCATTGAAAAGCTTGTTTATACCACGGAAATTGAGATGAATTCAGACCCTAAAGGGGAAGGATTTGTAGTTGTTGCGCCGAAAATCTTTGGAAGTTATGAGGAAAAGAATCTGCTAAAAGTATTTGCGACTACTTACAGTGCCAGATACAGGATTTTTGAGGACACCTTGTCGGAAGAGAGCGGCAGCATTGTTCCGGTGGCAATAACCTATCGAAAAGATGATAACGGCAATTTTATCCTTGAAAAATACGAGCAAGCAAGGGATGGCGCAGGATTTGCTCCTTCCATCAGGGAGTTTTGTACGATGCCGGTATCGGGAAAAGAGATAAAGGGACTTGCAGACCAAATTCTTAAGCATTACTCTGATTATAAGGATATCCGCATTCTGATGCATGATAACCTTGCCAAGCATTTAAAGAAAAATGGCCTTACATCTACCAAGCTTCTCAAGTCTTCCGGTGATGAGTTTGAATTCTCGGTACTCTAAACTAATAAAAATGTAAATCAAGATGCATAAAAGGTTGGAAAGCACTTAAAACCCTACTTAGATAGAATAATCTATATGAGTGGGGTTTTTTATGGTATGTGGTATTGGATATTAGGGATATTTAAGAAATATTCCAAAACTATTCTTTTTAAATGTAACTTTTTATGAGATGCAAAATTTAAAAATCTGATATATAATGATAAAGCAATAAGGGTAAAGAGAGTTTACGAGGAAACAAAATATAATAGAGAATGGATATTAATTCCGATAAAAGGTTTAAGCGGCCTATTAAAGAATGAATTGGAATATCATACTAAGTTATAATTTTAAAGAGAAATTCTTTAATAAAAGTTACCTGTGAGGGGCGTACTTACGAGAGGTTTGGAAGTAGGAAAATTACAGGAGGTGCAGTATGAACGTTTTGGTTTTAAATGGGAGTCCCAAAGGAGATTTTAGTATTACACTGCAAACTTTATTGTATCTGGAAAAGAAGTTTTCGGAGCATAAATTTCAGTTTCTCCGTGTCGGTCAACAGATTAAATCCATTGAAAAGGATTTTTCAACTGTGAGTGAGGCGATAACAAGTGCAGATTTGATTATTTTCTCTTATCCTGTTTATACCTTTATTGCACCAAGTCAGCTGCACCGTTTTATAGAGCTTTTAAAGGCATCCGGCCTTGATGTGTGGGGGAAATTTGCCACCCAGATTACCACTTCAAAACATTTTTATGACGTGACAGCCCATAAGTATATTGAGGACAACTGTCATGACCTTGGTATGAAGTACATCAAGGGGCTGTCTGCCGATATGGATGACCTTCTTACGGAAAACGGACGTAAAGCTGCAATAGACTTTTTTCAATATGTATGCTGGTGTATAAAAAATGACATATATGAACCTGCTCCAAAGGCATCTTCGGCTCCTGCGCATCTTCCGGTTAGTCCTGCAAAACCAACTCAAGAGAAAAAGAATGGCGATGTGGTTATTGTTACGGATTGTGCAAAAGACGACAAACAGCTTAATGATATGATTGACAGGTTTAGGGCAGTTCTAAATTATAACAGCCGCATTGTCCATATTTCGGAGTATCCTTTTCATGGAGGATGTATAAGCTGCTTTAATTGTGCTGCTTCGGGAAAATGCATTTTCAAGGATGGTTTTGATGACTTTTTGCGCAACAATATTCAGACTGCAGATGCCATAATATATGCATTTTCTATCAAGGACCATTCCATGGGCTCCATTTTTAAAATGTATGATGACAGGCAGTTTTGCAACGGTCACAGAACAGTGACCATGGGAAAGCCCACAGGATACCTGATTAGCGGTAATTATCCGGCAGAGACCAACCTGCAGATGATAATTGAAGGGCGAAGCGAGGTTGGAGGTAATTTTCTTGCGGGAGTTGCGTGTGATGAATCAAATCCGGATGAGGAAATAGACAGACTTGCAGCAAGGCTTGAATATGCGATAAGTCATAAATATGTCCAGCCTCCAAATTTCTATGGTGTCGGCGGAATGAAAATCTTCAGGGACCTTATCTGGTTAATGCGCGGGCTGATGAAGGCTGACCACCGCTTTTACAAAGAACACGGATTGTATGATTTTCCTCAAAAGAAAAGAGGTACTGCATTAAAAATGTATCTTGTAGGTGCCCTCATATCTTCTCCAAAGCTTAAGGCTAAAGTTGGAAATAAAATGAATGAAGGTATGCTTGCGCCGTATAAAAAAGTTTTGGAGCAGTATTGATACAGGAAAGTATTTGTGCAATAAAGTGAGATTGAATTGAGAACTATAGTGAAAATGCGGTAGAAAGTTTACGAAACAACTTAACAAATATTATCGTGCATATGAAACTCTATGGGTAGAGCTGTTGAAATAATCGAAAACTTAGGTAAACGAACATATTGCATTGATGTAAAGGGAGTAGAGGCATGAAAAACAGAATAATTGCTTTTTTAAAAAAAGAAGTTGTGCTTGTGGCGGCCGCAATACTTGCTTGCTTGTCCGCTTTTTTTGTTCCGCCTACAAGTGCTTATATGGAATATATTGACTGGTGTGTATTAGGCATTTTGCTAAGCCTGATGACGGTTATGGCAGGCCTTCAAAAGAACGGACTTTTTGATGCTTTAGTCGTTGCATTGCTAAAAAGAACCAAAAAAGTGTGGCAATTGGCGTTTGTATTGGTATTCTTGTGCTTTTTTCTCAGTATGCTGATTACTAATGATGTTGCCCTTATCACCTTTGTCCCCTTTGCTATTTTGACTTTGAAAAAGTGCGGGCAGGAACGGCTGGTTATACCTGTGGTGGTTCTTCAGACAATAGCAGCAAACCTTGGCAGTATGTTAACTCCCATAGGCAATCCCCAGAACTTGTATTTATATAATTTATCTCAGGTGGGGATATTGGAGTTTATGCAATGCATGCTTCCTTATACAGTAGTTTCCGGGCTTTTGCTGGTAATTTCGTTATTGCTTATAAAGGGCAAACAGGAAGTGGTTGTCATAAAAGAACAGACTAAAACGCAGCTTTCCCTCAAAAAGAACATAATCTACCTTGCGTTATTTGTTTTGTCTCTTTTAAGCGTTGCTAAAATTTTGCCTTATATGGTCGTATTGGTTTTAGTGCTAATTGTAGTTTTCATAATGGAGAAGGATGTATTAAAATCGGTGGATTATTCTTTGCTTTTGACTTTTATTTGCTTTTTCATTTTCACAGGGAATTTGGAAAATATTCCCACGGTAAAAGAGGCATTGCAAAATTTGATAACCGGTCGGGAGCTTGTCATAAGTGTTTTTGCAAGTCAAGCCATAAGCAATGTTCCCGCGGCACTTTTATTATCCGAATTCACGGACAACTACCGGGTATTATTAAAGGGTGTGAATATTGGCGGCCTTGGAACTTTGATTGCATCGATGGCAAGCTTAATATCCTATAAAATATTTGCAAACCATTATGATAAACTTAAAGGACGGTATTTTCTTTGGTTTACTTTGGCAAACATAGTTTATTTATTAATATTAATGGCGGTAGCGATGATAATCTGATTCTGTTGTAGCTGCTGTATGGAGGTACAAGTATTATCTTTGCCAAATTACTCTTAAAAATCGGAGACTGCTATATTTTTTTATAAAAGCTATGAGATATGGACATCCATACCTCATAGCTTTAAAAAGTATTTTAGAGGAGACATTTATGGAATAAACTCTTCAACAACTTCTTCGAGGTTTGAATAACGATCCCATCCGCCAATTGTATATATTTTATTGTTTACAACAGATGCAGTATGACCTTCTCTTTCTGTACCGGAATATGCAACTTTTTTCCATTTGTTGCTTGCCACATCATATTCTTCGGTTATATATGTAACTCCTACTGAGTCTTGAAGGCCGCCCATCGCATAGATTTTACCGTTAATCGCTACTGCCGCCAAATTGCTTCTGGGTGTCGGAATGTCTGCAACTCTTGTCCATGTGTTGGTTATAGGGTTGTACTTTTCGACAATTGGGCATTTGGCGTTTGAATCTGTACCAGGTAAGTTGTAAAATTAATTGCCCAAACATGATAAAAAAGAAGTGACTCAA
>NZ_DAORXT010000082.1:0-12909 GCF_035371925.1 Acetivibrio sp.
ATAACTATTTAAATGTAAAATTTAAGTAATTTTTTTCGTAATTATTTTAGTTATCATAATTCACCTGTAATGTATAAAACTCCAATAAAATATTAATAATAAAACTGTATTAACAACTATACTAGAAAAGGAGGTATAATAAATTGAAAGCAACTGGAATAGTTAGAAGGATAGATGACCTCGGAAGAGTAGTAATCCCGAAGGAAATCAGAAGAACTTTAAGAATCAGAGAAGGAGACCCTCTCGAAATATTTACCGATAGAGAAGGTGAAGTAATATTAAAGAAATATTCGCCAATAGGTGAATTAAGTGACTTTGCTGCTCAATATGCCGAATCCTTGCATAAGACAAGCGGTCATATAACCTGTATTTCAGATAGAGATACAATAATAGCAGTTTCGGGGGCATCAAAGAAAGAATATCTTGAGAAATCCTTAAGTCCGGAAGTTGAAAAAATAATAGAAGAAAAAACTACTCTTGTTGTAAAAGCACCTGAGGAAAAAGCTATAAGCATTTTGGCGGATGAAATGGGCGAAACGAAATATTATTCACAGGTAGTGACTCCTATTATTTCAGAAGGTGACCCTATTGGAGCAGTAATATTCTTGTCAACAGACCCTGATGTCCGTATGGGTGAAGTTGAGGCAAAGCTTGCTCAAACAGCTGCAGGTTTCTTGGGAAAACAGATGGAACAATAAGCATTGGCTTATGGACTGCAGTACTCTTTAACAAAGAGGTAAATATGGACAGACTTACATCCCAAAGAATAACAGGTAACCGCTTAGGATTGCCTGTTATTTTTTAAGACTATTTTTTGTATTAAGAATCCAAATAATTTTATATATTTATGGTAATTGCCGGCCGCATTTGGTATAATTACTTGGTATAATTGATAAAACCAAGCACTTCCGGGGAGCTGATGATATGATAAAGGAAAAATATACTTTTGATGATTTGCTTGAAATTATGAAGCTCTTAAGGAGCGAAAACGGATGCCCGTGGGACAGGGAACAGAACCACGAAACCCTGAAAAAGTACCTAATTGAAGAAACATACGAGGTTCTTGAAGTAATAGATTTAAACGATAAAAAAAGACTCTGTGACGAGCTGGGTGACCTTTTACTCCAGATTGTTTTTCATGCCCAGATAGCAAGTGAGGATAATGAATTTGACATGAATGATGTAATTACGGGTATTTGCAGGAAGATGGTGCAAAGGCACACCCATGTTTTCGGTACTGACAAAGCCGATACTGCCGAAGAGGTTTTGACCAACTGGGAGGAAATAAAGAAAAAGGAAAAGGGAATGAAAAGCCAGACGGAGGTGCTCAAGGATGTACCTTCAAATCTTCCGGCACTCATGAGAAGCTACAAGGTTCAGCAAAAAGCAAGCCAAGTGGGATTCGATTGGAAAGATACGGACAGTGTGTTTGAAAAGGTTTATGAAGAAATAAACGAATTGAGAGATGTATATAAGAGTAAAGATGTGGCAAGAATAAATGATGAACTTGGGGATGTATTATTTTCCATAGTAAATTTATCTAGATTTTTAAAGGTGCAGCCGGAACTTGCGCTAATGGGTTCTATAACCAAATTCATAGAAAGATTCGAGTTTATTGAGAAAGAAGCGGCAAAATCCGGGAAAACCCTTACGGAAATGTCCCTTGAGGAAATGGACGAGCTATGGAAGATGGCGAAGACAAAAAAATAAGAAAAATTTTCTTAAAATTCGCGAAGAAAGGAGGAATTTCAAAGTTTTCATCGAATAAACATTACTTAGGAATTACAAAGCTTGGTATTTATAATAAAAAATAAGGCTTCAAATGAAATCCAATATAAAAAAACAGGAGGATAGCATATGAATAAGACTGAATTAATAGCAAGTATGGCTGAAAAAAGCGAATTGTCAAAGAAGGATGCAGAAAAGGCTCTCAACGCTTTTATAGAAAGTGTTGAGGAAGCGCTTGCAAAAGGTGACAAAATCCAGTTGGTAGGATTCGGTTCTTTTGAAGTAAAGGAAAGAGCTGAAAGAAAAGGAAGAAATCCTCAGACAAAAGAAGAAATTATAATTCCTGCTACTAAGACACCGGTATTTAAGGTTGGAAAGGGATTAAAGGAGTTAGTTAACAAATAAGATTAGAAACACTGCTAGTTAAAGTATTGCAAATTACAGTGTTTGTAAAATAAAATTGAGGTAAAAGGGCTTCCGAAGGTGAAGCCTTTTTATTTGACCTCTTTATGCGAAATGAAAGGGGTTGGGGGGGATCCTGTTGTTATGAGAATTGACAAGTATTTAAAAGTTTCGAGACTTATAAAAAGACGTACATTGGCCAATGAGGCCTGTGAGCAGGGCAGAGTCACGATAAACGGCAAAGTGGCAAAGCCCGGGACGGAAGTGAAGGTGGGAGACATTATAGAGATCCGGTTCGGGAATAATACCACAAGGGTTGAAGTGACTGCAGTAAGCGAACACGTCTTAAAATCGGAATCAAAAGATATGTATATTATCAGGTAGTTTTACAAAAAAGGCATTGAAGAGAGATGCCTTTTTTTATTTTATTTGTGAAATTGTTTGCAAAAAGTCATTTTTATTGTTGTACATGCATAAATATTTAAAGGTGTAACATAAAATTGGAGGGATAAGGTATGGTTGATGATAAAAAAGTGCAAAAGACGGGGATGCACAACCTTGTACTTGAAAACAGGGAGAGGCTCAGCATATCGGGTGTTATCGATGTGGAAAGCTTCAATGATGAAATGGTTGTGGCCGATACGGAAATGGGACTCTTAATCATACGGGGGGAAGATCTTCATATAAACAAATTAAGTGTGGAAAGCTCGGAGCTTAGTATAGAAGGATATATAACAAGTTGCGAATACAGCGATAAAGACGGAAGATCAAAAGGAATGGGCTTTTTCGCAAAAATGTTCAGATAGGATAAGTGATCAAATTGTGGGTATCTGTTAGCAATCAGGCATATGTTTTTTTGAATTGTGTCCTGGGGGGCATGATTGTAGCATTTATATACGATATTTTCAGGGTCAGAAGGAAAACTATAAAATCCAGCAACCTCATTGTGTACTTTGAGGACTTTATTTATTGGATTATTGTTGCATTGGTTCTTTTCGCCATCATCTACAGGAGCAATGAGGGAGAACTTAGAGGATATGTCATGTTGGGAGTGGCCATTGGCATTATACTGTATGCTTTGATTTTAAGCAGAATAGTTATGGCTGTATTCTTGTTTGTAATTAGAACTATATACAAAATTGCTGTTACTGTTTGCGGCATCTTGTTGATTCCCATGAGAATAATATTAAAAATATTGAGCGTGCCTGCAAAAAAGGCATATAAAAGTATTTCCCGGGGAGCTAAAAAGATAAAGGGGGCAAGCAAGAATAAATTGAGCAAAATAAAGGTGTCGGGGAGAATATTTAATAACATTAGGAAAAAAATATAGGAAGGAGGATTTTTCTAATACATGTAGAATTATAATGGTGTATAATATCATTTTGTTAAATAACCCTGTGTTGATATATTGGTTTTAGCAAGGAGAGGGCAATTAATGAACAAAAGAAAAAAGCGAAGTTGGGGATTGATTATAATAACCGGAGCTTTGATGGTTTATATTGGGACTGTTTTGGTCAAACAGCAGCTTATGATGAATTCCCAGCGGCAGCAGTTAAAACAGATTCAAGAGAATATAGAACATGAAAAAGAGCTTAATGAGAAGCTTCTCAAACAGAAGGAAGAAATTGCTTCAGAGAAGTATAATGAGAGGATTGCCCGGGAGACTCTTGGTATGGTAAAGAATGGTGAAAGGGTTTTTGTTGATGTGAATCAGTAGTCTGATTCTGATTACCCTCCATTTTCCTTAATTCAAGAATTTCATGATACTTGACGCAAGTCAATATCATATTATATAATCAAAGTACTTTATTTAATCAGGAGGAATTAATTAATCTATGCTCGTTGAAGTAGGTAAAATTGTTGAGGGCAAAGTCTCCGGTATTACTAATTTCGGGGCTTTTATCGAGCTCTCAAACGGTCAGACCGGCTTGGTTCACATCTCTGAAGTTGCCAATGAATATGTAAAGGACATTAAGTCTCACCTCAAGGAAAATCAAACGGTAAAGGTCAAAATTATTTCTGTGGACAAAAACGGAAAAATCAGCCTGTCTATTAAGAGAGCTTTAGATCCGAAAAAAGCGGATGCAAAGTCCACAAGACCAGAGGAAGTGGAATGGGGCAGCCGCAATTCGTCCAACCTTACCTTTGAGGAGCGTCTTGCCAAATTCATGAGAGATAGTGATGAAAGAATGCATGACCTCAAGAAGAATTTTGAATCGAAGAGGGGCGGCGGAGGATACAGAAAGTTTGTCCAGTAAATTTCTTTTCCATCACGAAAAGGCTGATTGTATAAAGCTTTGGTTATGACCAAGGGTTTAGTTGATTTTTGCATTTTTTTGCCTGTAATATGTAATAGAATAAGGTGCATAATATTAAAAGAGACTTTTATTTGCGAGTAAAAGTCTCTTTTTGGATGTATTGGCTTTTATGGCTGAATGAGCAGGATAAAAATGTAGATATTTCATTATAATTGGAACTAATCACCTTGAAAAAAGTGTTGACATTGCAGATAACATATATTATAATAAAAAAGTCGTTTGAACGGGAAACTTCAGAGTTGCCGGAGTGGCGGAACTGGCAGACGCACAGGACTTAAAATCCTGCGGGACTTACCTCCCGTACCGGTTCGATTCCGGTCTCCGGCACCATTTAAAATATCGCGGGGTGGAGCAGTTGGTAGCTCGTCGGGCTCATAACCCGAAGGTCGGAGGTTCAAGTCCTCCCCCCGCAACCAAGAATATTAGCGCTTATCCGAAAGGATAAGCGTTTTTTAGTATGCTTTTTTATATAATATTGTAAGAAATAAAAAATATTATTTAAATTCTAGAAGGATTTTTGCTTTTCTTTGTAGAAAATACATAATTACATATATTTTGCTAAGGATTTACCAGATAACATCACAATTAGGACAAGTCTTGCCAAAGGACTCTTCATGACCAATACCGGACAGCTTTCAATCAGAGTAAATATGAATTAAATCCACGGGAGGGTGCAATGTATGAAAAAGCCTAGCAGTACCAACAGTCCATTACGGGTGGCCTATTTGCTTTCTGCGATACTTGCGGTTGGTAACGGTTTATTTATTTATATAATGTCGGGCAGAAGATTAGGCGCTTTACTTACCAATTTAGTAGTGTGCTCACTTGTGGCGTTTTCAATAAAAGTTGCAACTGATATTACCTTTAAAAGAATCGTTAATAGATTAAATACGGATATGGAAAAGGTAAATCAAGGGAATTTGTGCCATCTGATTGAAACTGAAGATGCCGGCGAAGTGAAAAAAATATCTGTGGCTGTGAATTCAATGCTGAAAGAAATTTGTGAATTGATTGAAAGCTTTCTTTCTCTTTCATCCCTCATCATGGAGTCCACGGGAAAAGTCAGTGCTGCGGCAGAGTCGGCGTCACAGGCTATGGGCGAAATATCGAGAACTGTGGAGCAAATAGCGACGGGAGCATCATCCCAAGCAAATGAGGCACAGCAAGGCGTACAGGCCATGGACAAGCTATCGGAACAGATTACACTGGTATATCAAAACTATAACAGTGTCATTGACGATACGAGAAAAATCAACGAATTGAACAATATAGGATTGCAATCGGTTAAAGTATTGAGGGACAGGGCAAAGGAGAATTATGAAACGACAGAAAAGATATTTTCGGTTGTTGAAAAGCTTGCAAAAGGTATAGAAGATATAGGAAGCTTTGTTGAAGCTATTGAAAGCATAGCAGAGCAAACAAACCTTTTGGCGCTGAATGCAGCAATCGAGGCGGCAAGGGCTGGGGAAGCGGGCAAAGGATTTGCTGTTGTTGCCGATGAAGTAAGAAAGCTTGCCGACCAGAGCAGGAAGTCCACGGAAGAGATTAACCTCTTGGTGAACAGCATACAGGAAGAGTCTGCATTGGCGATTGAGTCCATGGAAATAATGAGAAGGGTGTCGGCGGACCAAAACGAGGCTGTCAATCAGACGGACAGTGCGTTCAGCGACATTGCAAACGCAATAGATTCCATAGTTCTAAGAATTAAAGATGTGAATCAAGCGGTTGAAAAAATGCAGAATGACAAAAGAGATGTAATTACCGCTATTGAAAGTATTTCGGCAGTTTCAATGGAAACGGAGGCTTTTAGCAAAGAAGTGACGATGACAACAGAGCACCAGTTAAAGTATATCGATGACATGAAAGATGCTTCCAACAAATTGAGTGAGCTTGTGAAGGAGCTGGACGATAAACTGGCAAAGTATAAGATAAAATAATGACAATTTATTTAAAAACCTCAATAAGGCCTTTACCGGGCCTTATTAAATTTGGAAAGGTATTTTTAAAATTCATCCTTAATTTTGGTGATTGTTGACTGTTTTTACTGCATCGTGCTAATATTAGATTAGTTATGGAGACTAAAAGAACATCAGATTCTCTCGAATTTAAAAGTTTAAATAGATAATACTAAAAGAAGCAAAATTAACATGATGTAAAACCCATTCTAAATGAAAATGAGTCTTAAAAAGCCGGGGGATGGCATGGTTATAAACAAAAGAGTCAATATAAAAAGATATAAAGAAATAATATCTGTCTTTGCAAAACATGGCTTTGGGCTGTTGTTTGATCAGCTGGGGATTTTTGACTATTTAAAGATGGGAAAAAAGATTGCGGCGGATGAGGGAGAGGTTGACAGCGCAAGGCTTTCCATGGGTGAGCGGATTCGGCTGTCATGTGAAGAGCTCGGACCGACCTTTGTAAAGATGGGACAGATACTCAGTACAAGACCCGATGTTATTCCGTCCGACATTATTGAAGAACTAAAAAAGCTTCAGGATTCTGTGCATCCTTTTTCCTTTGATGAAGTTAGGACAGTTATAGAAAGCGAGTTTGAAGACAAACTGGAAAATATCTACATGGAGTTTGAAAAGGAGCCCATTGCTGCGGCTTCCATATCCCAAGTTCACTGTGCAAAATTAAAATCTGGAGAGAAGGTTGCGGTTAAAGTACAGAGGCCCGGTATAGAGAGAAACATAGCGTTGGATCTAAATATTTTAAAGGACCTTGCGCATTTTATCGAAAATCACACCAAATACGGAAAGATTTATGACCTTGTCGGGATGGTAGTGGATTTTGAAAACACGATAAAAAACGAACTGGATTTTACCAAAGAGGGAGAAAATGCCGAGACTTTCAGGAAGAATTTTGCCAAAGAAGGAATTGCAAAAGTTCCCGAAATTAAATGGACGTATACCACAAGACGTGTGCTTACAATGGAGTACGTTGAAGGTATCGAGATTGATGATACAAGCAAATTGGAGAAGGCGGGGATTGACAAGGTTGAGCTGGCCAAAAAACTTGCCACGTCAATATGCAATCAAATTTTAACCGATGGTTTTTACCATGCCGACCCCCACCCGGGAAACATCAGAGTTCTTCCGGACGGTACGATAGTTTTTTTGGATTTGGGGATGGTGGGAAGTATCGGTGAGTCCCGAAAGAAAAGCATATCGGACTTCTTCATAGGTGTCTCCACCAAAAACAGCAAAATAGTTGCCCGGTCAATTGTTGACCTGGGAGAAATGTCGGATAGACGTAATCTAAAAAGGTTTGAAAAAGACATTGACAGAATGATTGATAAATATATTACCATGCCTTGGAGTGAAATAAAGGTTGTTGACCTGTTTTATGAGGTGTTTAATATTGCTTTTGTAAATGAGATAAGAATACCCCGCGAATTTGCCATGCTGGCCAAAACCCTTGGTACTGCTCAGGGAGTCTTGGAAAAGCTGGCCCCGGACCTGAACACCATAGAAATTGCAAAACCTATTGCAAAGAAGCTTATGTATAAGTCTTTCTCTATAAAAAATGTTACCGACAGCATAAAAAAGAATGCTCTAAATTACCGGGATGTGGCAGACCTGTTCAACGAAATTCCGTCCATTGTCTTGGGCATTTTGGAAAAATTCGAAGACAGGGATTACACCCTTCAGCTGGGAATTAAAGATATTGACAAAATTATGAAGAGGCTTGACAGGAATTTTAACCGAATGTCTTTAAGCGTGGTACTTCTTGCCGTAAGCATTATCATTACGGGTATTATAATAGGCTCCAGCCAGAGTGCAAGCCCGGGAAGCGAAATGTATTTTGTGAATGTTACGGCCCTTAGGATTGGGCTTGGAGTCGTAGTGGCCATTATATTGGGTCTCATTGTTTCCATGTTTCGGTCAAACCGCTTCTGATTTATGTTTTTTTCTTAAATTCAGTTTTGCATTTGGGACAGGTAATAATAATTGTTCCCTTGCCCTTGGGTACCCTAAGCTGGGCTTTGCAAGCGGGACATGAGAAATATCTGTGGGTTTTTGCATCCCTGATACGGATTGTTATATTGTTTGATGCCTTCTTAAACCATGCAGTAAAGGAATCCATAAACATTACAAATTTATAATTTTCCATCCTGCGCCGAGTTATATTTTTTGACAGTATTCTATAAATACTTATAGCCAGCGGAATATAGCCAATCAGGGCAAATACCGGCATTTTCAGCAGATTGCCGGTAAAGTTCAATATTATGAAGAGAATTATTAAAAATATGGAGAGACGGTCGCTGCCATACCTTTCCCTCATGAATGTTCTTAGCCAATTCATTTTGCTACCTCCAAATTTTTAGTCTTTCATAAATGATAAATGGAGGGGCGATATGCCCCATCCATTATTATGCTTTTTTTACCGAGGACATAACGAACTTGACTATTTCCACAATAGGAATAATTGCAAAAGCCAAAGCAAATGAAACAAGGAATTCTTTACCTGAAAGCGGAGTCAGCTTGAATATATCGTTTATGCCCGGCACATATATTACAAACAGCGATAAAGCGAAAGCTACCACCATTGCGGCGAATAAAACCATGTTACGGGTTTTCAATCTGAAAATGGATTTTGTCATTGACCTTAAGTTTAGCGATTGGAAAACCTCACATGTGGACATTGTCAAGAACGCCATTGTCATTCCGGTAATATGGGATTTGCTGTTGCCGATAAAGTAGGATATCAACGTTAAAGCTGCAATGGCAATACCTTGATATATTACGCTGATTCCCAAGCCGTTTGCGAAAATCCCTTCTTTTGTGCTTCGAGGAGGCCTTTTCATAATGTCGTCTTCTGCTTCTTCCATACCCAATGCTATGGCCGGCAGGGAGTCGGTTACAAGGTTGATCCACAGGATATGTATGGGTGAAAACAGTATAAATCCTCTGAGGGTTGCTATGAACAATGCAATTACTTCGCTTAAGTTTGAAGATAACAGGAACTGTATGGATTTACGGATGTTGTCATATATCCTGCGGCCCTCCTCAACTGCGTAGACAATCGAAGCAAAGTTGTCGTCAGCAAGAACCATATCGGATACATTCTTGGTAACGTCTGTACCGGTAATTCCCATGCCAACGCCTATGTCGGCGGATTTTAGGGCAGGGGCGTCATTAACGCCGTCTCCCGTCATTGCAGTAATCTTGCCGCGTTTTCTCCATGCATTTACGATTCGTACCTTGTGCTCAGGCTGTACGCGGGCATATACGGAATAATCTTTAACTTTTTCTTCAAAATCACTGTCGGATATTTCGGACAATTCTGCTCCGGTAATTGCCTGGCTTTCATCGGATATAATGCCCAGCTCCTTTGCAATGGCAACGGCTGTGTCTTTGTGGTCTCCGGTAATCATAATAGGACGTATGCCGGCATTGCGGCATTTCTCGATTGCCGCTTTTACTTCCGGACGAACGGGGTCAATCATGCCTGCAAGGCCAATAAATGTCAAATCCCGCTCCAGGCTTTCCGGAGATGTATTGGCGGGCAAGGAATCTGTCTCTTTCATAGCCGATGCCAATACACGAAGGGCTTTATTCGCCATTCTTTTGTTTTCGTTAAGAATTTCGGTGCGGTGTTTGTCTGTCAAAGGAACCACGCCATCTTTTGTGATTATGTGGGTGCAGTTTTTCAAAAGCTCATCGGGTGCTCCCTTTGTATACTGAATGAATTTACCGTCTTGGTTCTTGTGGACTGTGGACATCATTTTTCTAACCGAATCGAAGGGGGCTTCTGCAACTCTGGGCATAGCCTTTTCCAATTCGTTTTTATTGATGCCCATATCAAAAGCATAGCGTACAAGGGCGCTTTCTGTAGGCTCACCGATTACTTCGCCGTTTTCTTGCGACAAAGCGGCATCGTTGCAAAGAGCCATGGAGACAGCGAGCTTTTGCACATCACCAAAGGAATCTACGACTGTCATTTTATTCTGGGTCAGAGTACCTGTCTTGTCGGAACAGATAATTTGTGTACATCCCAAGGTCTCAACAGCGGTAAGCTTACGGATGATGGAATTGCGTTTGGACATTTTTGTGACACCGATGGAAAGAACAACGGTGACAACCGCTACCAAACCTTCCGGAATTGCGGCAACAGCCAGACTGATTGCCAGCAAAAACATTTCCAGAACATTGTTTCCTGAAAAACCTCCGTTCCTTAATACTCCAAAGACAAATATGAATACGCAAATCCCCAGTACACCCACGCTAAGCACTTTGCTCAACTCTGCAAGTTTCTTTTGCAGCGGTGTTTTTTCTTCATCTGTGCTGGAAATAATGTTTGCGATTTTTCCCATTTCTGTTGACATTCCGGTGCTTACTACAACACCTTCACCGCGGCCGTACACAACATTGGTGCCCATGTAAGCCATGTTGCGGCGGTCACTGAGAGGAATGTCCTTATCCGATGAAGGTATAACATCGGCTGATTTTTCAATGGGTACCGATTCTCCAGTAAGGGATGCCTCTTCAATTTTAAGGCTTGAAGCTTCAATAATTCTTATATCTGCAGGAACAGCATCACCCGCTTCAATAAGAACTATATCCCCGGGTACAATTTCTTCGGACTTGATTTGCATTACCTTACCGTTTCTCCTGACTTTTGAGTAAGGAGACGACATTTTCTGCAGGGCCTCAATGGCTTTTTCGGCCTTTCCTTCCTGCACTACACCCAGTATTGAGTTTACAATTACAACCATCAGTATGATGATTGAATCGGCCGGCTCTCCGGCCAAACCTGAAATAATTGCCGCTACAATTAAAACTATGATCATAGGGTCTTTTAACTGGTCTAGAAATTTGGCAATTACTGATTTTTTCTTGCCTTCATCCAGCTTGTTAGGACCATATTTTTCAAGCCGCTGCGCAGCTTCTTTTGATTCAATACCGTTTTTGGAGCTTTCCAACTGTTTTAGAACGGTTTCAATGCTTTCAAAATAGTGTTTCATTTTCCACGTCCTTTCCTTATTATTATTTTATTTTGGTTATTATTTATTAGCGCATTCTAAATTAGCCGGCATATATTATATCTTGCAATTCGGCTAACAATTATCTTTACAAATAATTTATCATGATATAAGATTTAAAAAAACCAATATTTTTAACTAAGTGTCCGGTTTTTACACAGATTGCCCAAAGTGTGTAATTTTCGGACAGATTGTGATAAATGTTCGTGTATGAGGTGATTGATTATGGCAAAGCCTGAGCTTACCAAACAGCTGATAGCCCAAACATTAAAGAAGCTTATGCTAAATACCACGCTGGACAAAATAAGCGTTCAAGAAATTGTGGATGCTTGCGGTCTTAATCGCAAAACTTTTTATTATCATTTTCAAGATAAACAGGATTTGGTTTGCTGGATTTTTGACACCGAGTTTGCAAGTCTTACAGATGTTAACCATGACAATTCGGTATTGGATGAGCTTGTGGAGCACTTGTATGAAAACAGGGACTTTTATGTTGCAGCCTTAACTTCAAATGTGCAGAACAATCTTAGCGAGCATTTTTTCAGGATTATTTATGAGTCTGTCAAGGAAAAAACTGAAGAAGTGCTGGGGGAAAATAAAATTGCACCGGCTGAATTCGATATGATTGTAAATTATTTTACCAATGCAATTGTGGGGAGTATAACCCAATGGGCGAGGGGCGGAATGAAGAGTCCTCCTTATGAATACAGTACCAGCTTTTATCCGCTGACGGAGGAATGTCTGAGGTTTATTCTGGAGAAGAAGGTTAAGAAGCAGAAATAGTGATGAAATTTTTGCAACGGAAAAGTAATTAAAAATGGTGTGGATACGATTGGAGTTTCACCATCGCAAGATTCAGGAACGGCCGACTTTATAATAAATGGGTTGGAAGTCTAATTTGTTGGCTGGGGCGATGGCACAACAACCGAAATAACCGATTATTCTGCCAATAATATTAATGCAACTGGCTTTAGTTATTGCTTTTATGCTTGCAACGCTTTAGAGGAAATTCCTGGAAATCTGTTTGAAAACAATATTAATGCCGCAGATTTCAGTTATTGCTTTGCCAATTGCGAAGCTTTAACAGGCCTGGCACCGGAACTGTGGCTGCGTGAAAATTTAACGGGTAACTCTTGTTTTTATAACTGTACCAAGTTATCGAACTATGAAGATATTCCGGCAGCGTGGAAGGATAATTAAAGAATAAGGCGAAGCACAGAATAAATGGTATGGGCAGTCTTTAGGCTGTTCATACCATTTTAATTTGGCCTCTTGGAATGAAATGAAAGAGGCAAAAGCGAAGGGACTCGATGTCTCGAGCTTTTGATTTCAAACTGACAGAATGGAAAAGCACAAAAAACGTAGAAAGAGAATAGAAATGTAAAAAGACCAAAAATACTAAAAATTTTTGATTTAAACCCCGTTTCTTTTGCAGTTATAGTTTAAAAGAAAAATTACCAAAGGCAATAATAC
>NZ_DAORXT010000083.1:0-12760 GCF_035371925.1 Acetivibrio sp.
TGGTGGCCTGATTTTACTCCGGTAACTGACCTAAATTTTTATTGACATTTACATAGGTGATATTGTTCGGTTAAATGACATAACATATACTGTAAACGGTGCAAGAGAAGTACCGGAAAACAAGTTTCTTTCCCCCGAGAACGGCAATATATGGTATGCAATTGATGTTGCCATTGAGAACAAAGGTAATCAAACCTTTAACTTTAACTCAATGCTAATGTTTACTTTAATTGACGGTGAGAATATAAGTTATGATGTGGCAATTGTTCCCGATTTAAGGGGAACTGTTGACGGCGAAATAGCTCCAAAAAGAAGTCTTCAGGGCGAAGTTGCTTTTGAAATACCCCAAGACGCAAAAGACCTTAAGCTGGAGATAGACCCAATCCTCTTTGGAGATAAAGCTATTATCAAATTGGACCGTTAATTATGAAAAATCCTCAGGATAAAACCCGAGGATTATCTTTTTGAGGATATTTAAAACAATCTCATTTGTTCATGCTTCACTTTGTATGTAGCAGATTCAAGTTCCGCACCGGATTTAACAAGGCTGGACTGTATTACACTCATGTTAATTCCCGAAAGCATCCTGTGCAACAGGCTGTATACCACATCAAACTGCATATATATATCTGTCTGTTTATGACCGGTAAGGCATATCAACTGGGTATTTGTTGCCTTTGCAAGCTCGAAAATATACGAAAGAAGATAGCTTGCATTTGCTTGACCGAAGGGATTGTCTATCCATATAACCTTGCTGGAACCTTGCCATCCGGTCTTTTTATACCTTAAGTAGGAAATAATCGAGATAAACATGGCAAAAAATCCTGCCAGCTTCTCTCCGCCGGACCAGTTTATAACCACTTCCCACGGAATATAGCGGGAAGCCCCGACAGTCAATTCGGGCTTAAATACCTTGATTGAATATTCGTTAAGGTTTGTAACGGCATCCAAAAGCCTTACAGGGGACATTATTTTTGCTATTTCACTGTCGATTCTTGCCATATCATATTTACCTTCGGCCTTCATTCTCTCAATTTCATTAATGGACTCCTCAATATAGCGGGCCATCAGAGCTTTTCCCTCTTCCTGATGAAGGGACGGCATTTCAATTACTATGGTCTTTCTGCTGGTGTCATTAATTTTTATTTTGGAAAAGGTATCAACGGATTTTAATTCCTCGTATATGGCTTCTGCCTTGCTATAGCAGCGTTCTATAATTTCCTCCTTGTCTTTTGTGAATTCGTTTAATTGAAACTCTGCTGCGTCCTTCATCTTTTCAACACTCTTTAGTATATCCTCAAACATATCTTTGACATATTTGAAGTTATACATATCGCTTTTCATAATTTTATCGAGGGTCAGTCTGATTGTCATATTTTCGGCCCAATCCGCATCACTGTACAGCTTATTATAGCTTTCCCGGATATTGGACTGCATCGTTTCCAGATTTCCTGCTGCTTCAAAATAATGTTTTTTTATTTTGCTTGTAATGTGGGAAATCTCTTCAAGAGGCAATTTTAATATATCCCAGAGAGAAATGGTTTCTCCTTGATATACAAAGCTATCCATATTCTGTCTTGTTGATGCCTCGATACTTATATTTTTTTCCTCTATATACTCATCGAGCCTTTCCCTGTATTCTACCAGCTTACCCCTTCTTTTTTCAACTTCATCCAGTTTTTTTGCGTTCTTCTGCTTCTTTTTTCTAAAGGCATCTATTTGCGCTTCAAAAAGGGCTCTATCAATACCTTCTAATGTTTCAAACTCAAAAGGCGGAAGATTGTATTTTTTCTGTATCTCTTTTCTCTGTATTTCTTCTTTGCCTTTTAATTTTTCAATATCTCCAAAGTACACCCTTTCTTCATCTTTTAATGTATTGGCTTCTTGCTCTAGTAGATGTTGTATTTTGCGTTCTTCTTCAATTTCATATTCTGTAAAGCTTGCCGAAATCCCATCAAAGTCGGACTCTTCAAATCCCTTTGAACGAATGTTGTTTAAGTTTTTTTCTACGTTTTCCCTGCATTTTTCGATAAATTTCTTTATCTGCTCCCCGTCTCTTTCAGATATCTTTATTTCAAGTCCCCGGGCTTTAGAGAGAATTTCTTCTAAAGTTCCGGTTATTTGCATTTGGGGCTCTTCAATACTTAATTTTGCTGATATTTCATCAAATATTTTTCTTTTTTCCTCATACTGTCTTGAGTTTGTGTTTATACTTGTTTTTACATCCTCAATATTTTTAAATATTGAATCAATCTTCTCGCTGAAAGTATTTTTCTCCCTTTCAATTTGCTCAAGCATTTGTTTTTTTACCCGAAGGTCTTTATCAAGCTTTGAAATTTCATCTTTAAGCTCCATATACTGCTTAAGACTTTCAATATCCTTCTCTTTCTCTTTTACAAGTTCATTTGCTTTATCAATAGCATCTTGATTTTCTCTGATTTTTCTCTGAAGCGTATCTCTTTCTTCTCTTATACTCTTTAGGGTATCATCATTTTTGTTGATATCCTCTAAAATAGCATCAAAATGGGCTCTGTTTTCTTTAAGCCATCCTTCGGGATAGGTCTTTACGAACTCCCGGCATCTTTCCATAAGTCCGGTTAACTTTTCCGCATTTTCTTTCATTCCTTCATATTCAGCCTTCAATCTGTCGATATTTTGATCCATTCCCGTAAGATATGCTTTAAAAAGTTCGGAGTCTAAAGCTAAGGCATTATTCTTTGAATAAACCACATACATTTCTAAAGAGCCTAATTTGTCAATTCCCTTTGATAATTCCGATTTGGTCTTTGGAGTCATTATTCCATCTTCGGAGTCCACAATAAAAGTCACAGGGTAGCTTTCAACCAGCTCCAGCATCCCGTCAAACAGAGGACCGTCCTCTATTTTTAGCAGTTCTTGTTTGTCTATTATTATTGAGTGGCACAAAAGGGGGTTTTGGTGCAAAAGAGCCTCCCTTAAATCCTCACGCTGGTTTTTTAGCCACAATGAACCCGGTATGCATCTTATGTTATGGTCTTTCAAGTACTCGTAAACTTTTTTGAGCTCTATATCCGGAAGGTAGTATTCACTGCCGTCAAAAAGATACTTTCTCTTAATAAGCTCATGGTATCTTCCCAAAACATCACTTATGGAATTGTCCATCTTTATCTTAAGAGCGTTAAGAGCTTCATGGGTTTCTTTGCTGTAAACATCTTCGGAAATTTCATACATAGATATTTCTTTATTTATTTTTGAGTATTTGTTTTCAAAGGTTTGGATTTTTTCATCGAGGTTGTCTTTTTGCTGACGCAAAGCTGCTGTGCTTTCATTTATCCTGTTTTCTTTTATCGATAAATCTTCCATTAACCCGTTTATTTCTTCGATTTCTTTTTTGAGATTTCCTATTTTGCATAAAAGTTCATCCCTTTGCTTTGTAAAACTTAAAAGTTCTTCCGAAGGAGCTAATAAAATTGTCATATCCTTTGAATAAAAATATGATGAAAGCTGGCTTAAAACTTTTTGCTTATCCTCAATCTTTGTGCGAATGGAAGAAATATTGTCCCTTACCCTGTCCCTCTCGACATCTTTTTCTTTGACTTTTATTTCTAGTTCTTTCTGTTCCTTTGACAACACATCTCTTTGATTTATTAAGTCTTCCATGGTTTTTTGAATTTTCTTTATCTCTTCCTCAAGCAAAATCTTTGCATGATATATGTAATTTTGATATTCTTTGTCAATCTCTTCTTTTTCTTTTGAAAGGGCATCAAGCTGTGCTTTAGATAATGAAATCTCACTTCTTGTACTAATGACCTCCTCATACATGACAGCCGATTCCATAAAATTGATTTTCTCTTTGCACTTTTGAATTTTATCCTCAAGCTTATTGATTTCTCTTAAAACTTCCTCATGTCTTGCTTTTAAAGATTCAAGTTCAATGAGTATTTTCTGATACTCAAGGCTTTCCGTTTTATATGAAAGCTCTTCAATTTTTGCTGAATAGTTACGGTCGTTGTTTTTTAGGCTTTCACTTTCGTCATATAGCCTGTTTGAGGCAATTGTTATAAGATTTGAAAGGGTCAGCAAATCCCGGCTGATGTTATTTATTTCATCAACAGTCACACCGTAGTCATAAAGCTCTGAAAGAAGCTTTGATGCTTTCTCGCAAAAAGCTTCATACATCTTTATATTATGCTGGTAAATGGGTATGTTCTTTAAGTTTTCGAGATGCTTTTTGAAAGTCTCAGCCAATATTCCGGATGTTTCCCCTTCTCTCTGAGGAATATTGGGAATAATAAGCTTTTCAATTACATTCCTAGACTTTCTTGCATTTTCAAAAAATTTGTCAATTCCGCCCTCAGTCTGGTTTATAACCTTTATAGCTTCAAATTCTTCCTTAAACAAATTAAAAGTATAAAGCTTGTCCCTGTATTCCCTCTGGCGGTCACGAGAGTATATATTAATATTAAGCCGCATATCAGAGATAAGTTTCTTTAAATAGTTCTGGTACTCTAAAAAACCTATAACCTGCTTTTTTTCATTTATTGCTTCAAGGCCTTTTATATCAAAATCATGGGGCAAGGTATATTTATGAGTATAGGTAAAATACCTAAGCCCGTCGGAATTTTTGGACACACAAATACCTGTCAGAAGATATTCGGCAATGGGGCCGTCAAGCTTCCATTCCACCATAATATGGGTAGGAGAAGCTCCGGGCTTGAAATAGTCGCTAAAATTCCTGCTTCCCATACTTGTATTGGGCAGCACGACCTGAAGAGCCAATTGAAGTATGACACTTTTTCCTCCCCCGTTTTCAAGGTTCAGGAGGGCATTTTTCCCGTCAAACTCAAACACTTCGTTTGAAATACATTTTTTATCGTCGTCATATTTAAAATTCACAATTCTAAATCTGTTTATTCTCGGCATAAAATCATATCCTTTCAATGAAAGAGAGGATTTCTCTTTTTCTGGTACTTTCGGGGTAATAGCTTATCACTAGAGTATCCATTTTGTCGGTGGTATAGATTTCACTGTCATTGTCTAAATTTACAAGCCCTTGTTCCTGAAGAAATTTGATGGTCCTGTATATATAGCTTATTCTAGTGCCTTTAGACTGGCTGAAGTTTTTTATTTTTTCGTCATAGGCAGGCATATCAAGCCATAGCTTTGATATACTCCTGAAATTAAAATTCAGGGCTTCATCGATTTCTTCATTGTTTTCCATGGCTTCAACCGCTTGAAGCTTGGATGTTATATATGCTTCGAGCTCTTCGACATTTAGCATGGTGCGAATCTTGTTGTTGTAGTTCTCACCGTTAAAGAATTTTATAATAATAGATAGGATTATTATGTAGGACAAATACAGTTCAGTATTATTGGCAAAACCCATTTTATCCCTTAACTCTTCGTTGGTAAAGCCGAAAAATCTGTTATCCGTTCTCGGAGTATAATACAAGGTGTCCGAGGAATGAAGCACCATAATTCCGGACTCTTCTTCAAATATCCTCATAATATATGATATTTCAGGATCTTCATAGGACATAAACAGTTCAGGTTCATCCTTTTTTGATATTTTGGATTTTTCAATCAAGTTCATAAACAAAGAAAATGCCTTTCTTACCGAATCAGGCGAGAAATTCTCCATCATTTTTCCCCCTTGATAATAAAATCTGTTATCTCATTTCCGTTTTCAAAGCTTATCTTTTTATCCCCGGATATTAAAAGCAGGGTTTTTAGAGCTCTAAGCTCGGGCTTTTTGTCAAATATCCTTTCAAAAAGGTAATAAATATTTATGTTGTAAGTTGAAGTATCCCTTACCATCCTGCTTAATATATCTTCTAAATCTTTAAAATCAATGAGTTTGTTTTGATGAAGAATTACAACCAAGCTGTAAAAGTCAAAATCAAAGGAAGCCGTATTATACAAGTTTTCATCAAGCCTTGCGAGGGCTTGGCTAAGATGAGACTCACCTTCATAGTATGCTTCAAGAAGTATGGCCTCAAGGTAAGCCATAACCTTTTTATCCCTTCTTTCCCTCTCTTCTCTCTCTTCCTTTTCCTTCATCTCCATCGCCAATTCAATGTCTATGCTTTCCCTGTCATCTTCCAGGGCTTCACTCTTTATCCTCTGAGGCTCTAAAGCTTTAAACAGATTAAAGACCTTAAGGGATGCATTATTGGTGAACAGCGGAGACAGTATGCTTTTTAATGGTTCGGGATTTAAATTTATTGAAATAAATACATCAAAGATACTTTTTTCAAAGTCAATAAATTCGCTGACTCCCTGGCGAAGCCTTATTTCTATAGTTTTCAAGTACTCGCCTACAATGTCAAGCTTTTCGTTAAAAAGCCTGTCATGTTCGGCGGTTGTTATATTGAGTTTTTCTGTAAGCACATTTATTTGCTCGAGCTTTCTTAGCTCATCTTCTTCAAGCTCAAAATAGTTTATTTTCTCAATGTTTTCCCTATGCTCTTTTAGTATCCTTTTTATATTGCCAAATTCCCGTCTTTCAATCTCAAACTGCTCCTTTATCCTTGAGAAAAGCTGCTTTAAATCTTCAAAATCAATTCCCAGCACATTTTGCCGTATGTTCAAAAGGAGGCTTTCAAGTTTTTCCCGAAGCTGTCTTACTTGGAGATTCAGCTCGTTTACAGTCTGTAATGCTCCGGAAAATACCCCTTTTTCAATTTGCTGTTTTAAATACAGCTGGGTTATGTTAATCCTAAATTCCGAATATATTTCCCGAGTTTTAAAGAGGAGCTCCATCCCCTGATCAGTAAGCTTATACCTTGCAGATTTTTTAATCTCGTAATATGAAGTATCAATAAGCTTTATCGAAATGGATTCATCTTTATTGGTCTCCAAGTTTCGGAACTTGAAATCAACTACCTCGCCGCCACTTCCTGCTATTGAATCCCTTATGTAAAACGCCATTTCCCTTGACTCTTCCTGAGTCATATTGATATCATATGACCTTTTTAAAAGGAGCTGCAAAAAATCTGCAATGTTGTCAATGCTGCATTCTTCACGCCCGATTAGCATATTTTCCAAAACAAATAGCAAAACGGAAAATCCTACGGAAATCATGTCTACTTCGCCATATTTCTGAAAACCTGTGAGCTTTCGTGCTAGGTGTATAAAAGGTGCCAGATTGCTCATTCTCTGCCTGAAATCCTTAAGACAATCCAAAGCAGTTCCTTCAAAGTCATTTCTCTGGTACAAATTTTACCGCCTCCTGTGGAATATACTTGCCATCGTACAGTACTGCTGCTATTTCCCTTCTGCTCTCTTCGTCAAAATGCTCAAGAAAAGGCTCCAAGGGTACTTCCGACTGATTTGTCCTAAGCTTAGGAGGCTTTTTGGCTGCCTTTAACAGCTCTTGATACAATCTTACATGGGGTACTATCAAATCCTTGCCGTATTTTAATGCCAAAGAGTTGTATATTCCGATGCCTTCATAATCAAGGTCACCGAAATAATATACCCTCTCTATTTCTTTATCCATTGCTACTTCAGCAATAAAACTGTAGCTATTTATTATCTTCTTTCCTTCACCGTAAATCAGCATATCTACATTTACCCCGTAAATTTGACGTTTGGGCTTTCTTTCCAGAAATTTTACCACAGAATAAAAAGTATCCTTGTTTTCGATAATTAATATATTAAGCCTGTCCTTTGGCTCAAGCAATATATAGAAAAAAGCTTCTAATGTCTTGTAACAATTCAGGTCCTCAAGAGAAAGCCCCACGCGTTTTAGCAAAACCTTTCCGTGGGATTCGAGAAATTTCTCATTGTTGAAAATCTCAAAGGACCTTTCATTCATAGTGCATCTATATTTTAATGAGCGGCCTGAAGTACTGTCAAGAAGATACTGAGAAAGCATCAAAATATACTTCCTGTCATTTTTATATGCCTCAGGGTTTTTGAAATAATAACTTTTATCAAGCTTTGGGTACAGGGCTTGCAGCTCCAAAACCAATTCGTCACTGAGTTTACTTTCATTTTCTACAAGTATCCTGTATTTATTATATAGAGGAGGATTGCGGCCATTAATCCCCGATGCTTTTACCGGCGAAAGAAATCCTTTTTCACATAAACTATTAATAAAAGAGGCAAAAGACCGGTATCCTCCTTTAAGCTCAAAACTGTCCACTCCCAACTGTTTTTCAACTCCAAGGAGAATGTCAGAGGTCTCAATTACTTTCTTAGCATGATTCTCAATCGTTTGATAAATGAGTTTTTCCATTAAAAATGCCCTTTCCGTCTCAGCAAAATAATTTATTAGATATTATCACTTTTGCTCCATAAGCAAATACCTTTTTAGAATCGCCATATCTGTAGAATTTATATTGGAATCTCCGTTTAAATCGGCAGCCAATTTTCCGTTTTCATACGGAAATTTATCAATAACCTTAAGCAAATATCTTTTTAACATGGAATAATCCGTTGAATTTACTTTCAAGTCACCGTTTACATCTCCCTTAATTACTTTAGGTGAAGGAGAAGGCTCGGGATTTGATACAGGTACCAGTTTCCAATGCTGATTTGATCCTTCTGCATCGGACCACTGTTGAATTATTCCGCCATCCGCAGTTGACCATTTTTGAACATCTATCAGCTTTCCGCTGTGCCTGCTGGAAATCTTGAAATACCCATCTCCTATGTCTTTAAATTTCCAATGCTGATTGTATCCGCCGTTGCTGGTGTACTGTATTAAAACTCCCCCATTCTCCTTGGACTCATCTTTTACATCCAAAGCTTTTCCGCTTTTTACGTTCACAATCTTTTTATAACCGTCACTAACGTCCACAAGATACCACTGCTGACTTAAAGAACCGTTGTCGGTCCATTGAACAATTTGGGCCGCATTTTCGGTGGAGCCGTCGAGGACATCGAGGACTTTTCCGCTGTTTTTGTTCACCAGCTTGTAACGCGTAGTATCCGGTATGTACTCGTAAACTTTTCCCGAAGAAACATCAATCTTTATAGAATCATAATAAGGTAACTCAAGCTTTGTATCCGATATGAAATTTATCGGAAGCCATACATATTGGGAATCATTTACCTTTCCTCCCCAGGCACCGGCCCAACGGTCTCCTGTATACAGATAGGTGGTCTCAGCACTTCCCTGAACGGGAATGATATATGCCGGCTGAGACCTGTATGTAGTCGAATTTCCGAGATTTTGGAGTGAAGACCAACCGCTGGCCAAATCTTTTGAATAGGCATATTTGGTCTGATTGGGATTCCATCCTGTACAACCGGAGGTAATCAGATAGTAGTAACCGTTTCTTTTTATGAGGCAGGGTGCTTCTCTTTGCTGCCCTACAAACAGCTTTGCTTTAAGGGATGCAATATTTTTATAATCGGGTGTTAATTCATAAAGATGCAGGTCCATGTTTTCATTGGCCGAGGAAATGAAATATCCCTTGCCGTCGGTGTCTACAAATACATTGCAGTCCCTGGACATATATCCCGGAAGGCCATGATCCATAACGCCTGTGTCTTGCATAGGACGAAAGCTTCGAATATATGTGAATTTGCCGTCGGGGGTTTTGCAGTATGCAACAGCTGCCCTTGCCTGACCGTAGTTTATACCGTTTTCCCAGTGCATCCACATGACAAACTCACCGGTTGATGCGTTATACATAACTTTTGGTCTCTCAATATTGCATCGATTAAGCTCGGGAGCAGAATCCGGAGCCAGTACCTCTCCCCTGTATTCCCAATTTGCAAGGTCTTTTGACCTGTAACACCGTACGCCTAAAAAGTAGTTGGAGCTGTCCCGGTATTCACCGTACCAGTAGTAATAGTCGCCGTGTTTTAACAAACCTCCTCCATGGGCATGTATTACATTTCCCGATGTGTCTTTAAACTGTGTTCCGTTGACAACGACCCTGTCGTTAGCCAACACAGTAAAGCTTTTAATAGTCCCCATCAGAAATGCCGCAAAGAGTAGTGTTAAAATAAACCGGCATCCAACATATCTTTTACCCATCTTTTATCCCTCCCCACAAATGACATTAATTATAAAAACAGCATTTACGTGCCGTTTATTAGTATCATAGACCTGTATAAACGGGACTTGGCAACGCGGCCCATATATATTTTCTCATATTGTACCTAAAGCTTCAACTTATGGCCGGTAAACTTCTTAATATAATTCTTTTTAAGATTGACATATCGGTAGAATTAACTTTGCCGTCTCCATTCATGTCTGCAGCTTTAATATCATCTTCAACCGGCAAATCTGCAATTTGCTTTAAAAGATATCTTTTCATAAGAGACATGTCTGTGGAGTTTATTTTACCGTCACCGTTCAAATCTCCGGCCAAAACCTGATTTTCTGTGCTATCGGAAACCGCCATGGAGTATGGAGAAACTGTCATTACTTTTCCGTCGGAAAATGTAACCTTCTTTGCAACTGATGAAGCATTATAAACAACATAGGTCCTTATGTTGTTTTTATTAAATACCGAGTACAACGGTGTGTCGGAAGTAACACTAAAATCGGGAAGCCCCATGCCGTCAAGATTGCAAATCCAATGATAGGTATGAGCACGGCTTTCCCCATCCTCGGGGACAATGTTTTCGTTCCACATGTTTTTGGCTGCCGCAGGGTCATAAAGGGCGTAATACATATACTGTATATCCTTCCAGTTGGGAGGTTCCGATGCCCCGCACTCTTTTAGCATTTCCTCATAGTTTTCCTTTACATAGCCAGGGTCTTTCCCCAGATACAATGAGGCGGCTGTGATTGGTAAAAAGTTTATACCGTGCTTTTCCGAATTTGTACCGTCCCACCAAATTTCATGGCAGTATTTGCCTCCCCATACCATGGAAGCGTAATTATGTCCGTAGGTAGGCGAAAATATGTCTTTGTATAAATCGAACCAGTAATTGTAGACGGCTTCAATCTCGGTAGTATAAAGATAAATTCCAACATCCCTTATTGCTTTATTTCCTGTTGCTTCTCCCCAAAGAATAATTGCCTGCCATGCATTGATTGCCTCAGATGACGACTCCTGATTATTGCCGTCTGCAAACCCTGCATGGCCTGATGCCCAAGAATGGCCTTCATAAGGGTCAAAATTTCTTAGAAACGGAAATCTGGTGTCGCTTCTGTCCCAGTTTGCAATATCTTTGATTAACAACTCCACCATTGCTCCCCAATTATCTCTAGATGCCCATTGGGGGTCTCTTAACGCTATTTGAGCTGCAGCGTGAAGAAAATAACCGTAATGGAAGTGATGATCGTTTATCTGGTCGTCACTTCCGTAGCTTGAGGGATAACCTATCAAGGTTCCCCAGTTGGCGTCGTAATAAAATAGTCTTGCTGTTTCCCCTTCTTTTGCAGTAAACCAGTCTTCCAAAGATGATTTCATAAAACTTATAAACCGGTCGGCCGCATAAGTATTTCCAATCTGCTCTGCAATAGGAAGGGCACATGAAAGCTTGCCTAGATGCTTTCCAAACCAATAGGTGTCATCGGAAACAGGAGAATTTGCATAAAGAGCCAGTTCATTAATATATCTATTTATTGCATCTTTATCATAGGTTCCTTTGTCGGGAAGGTTCGGCAAAATTCCGTGATAGCGATATACAGTCTTAAAGCTTGTACCTTGAACTGTTTTCATAATGCCTCTCAGCGTTGAATAAGTGTACGGCAGAGGCGAAATATGCGGGTTGCTTCGCCATTGATGAGGATAAAGGGCAAAAATTGTGCCTTTATTTGCTCCTTCCTTTACTGAAACTTCTGCTGTAAAAGTAGTAGTAAGAGTGCTTTCACTCTCATTGTAGTTCCAGTTCACTTTTGTGTCTGTCACAAAGGCATAGGCATAATCTTTATAATATGTAAGGGTGGAAACCTTGTTGTCGGGTAAAACTGCAATTGAAAAATAGTTTTTTCCTGCCGGAAGTATACAGGTTATTGAACCGGTTCCGATTCCATGCCATGTAGAACCTAAAGGAGCAAAGAGTCCGTAATTTACACCGTTTATTGTAATGCCAAGATACTGGCTTGTAGAATCTCCATAAAACACTGTTGGTGAAGCGGCAAAATCAATCTTGGGATTTCCGCCTGTGAAAATAAAATAGGCATAGGGACTTCCCTTCATTAATGTAGATTTGATACCGCTTGAACCCACCGACATAACCGCATCGAAAGAAAAATCGGATATTTTGTCCGCCCTTGCATCGGGAAAGTTTTTAACAGATGAGTGTCCAACGGTGAAATCACTTTTATGGGCACCGATATAAGCTATTCCTGAGCCTCCCAAGGCAGGCTTTCCTACTTCAATGCCTTCAGCTTTAAATTTAAACGTCAAAGGATGAGCATATATCGGAAGTGAATATTGATTCCATAAAATAGAGCTTTCCCAACTGTTGGTCGGAATTGCACCCTCAAAATCGGATGTTTTGTAGATTTCCGCTTGAGGCCCTTTTGCCCCCGAAGGCAGAACATCGGTATAACTACCGGCTCCTTCACGATAATACCGGGCAGCGGCAATCCCAAAAGGTTGTATAACACCAAACAGAACTATTGCTGCCAGTATAAACGATATTGAAACCTTTTTCTTTAACATAAGCTTCCTCCCCTTGGTAAAGCAGTTTCCATACTTATAATTTACATTAGCAGTTCTACTATAAGCAATCCGTATATTTGACTTAAGCCTCAGCCATAAAAAAGAAAACAATCCATATGTATATACATTATAACACGGATAGATATAAGTTGAATCAAAAGATTTTCTATATTAATATTTATAGAAATGCAACCATGGAG
>NZ_DAORXT010000084.1:0-12694 GCF_035371925.1 Acetivibrio sp.
GGCCAAATAAAAGCTCGGGACATCGAGTCCCTTCGCTTTTGCCTCTTTCATTTCACTCCAAGAGGCCAAATAATACAAAAGGGACCGCCAAGTCCCTTTTGCTCTATATTTATTCAAATTGTGTTTTAAAGCTTAATAGACTATGAGCTCCTTACCTTTTAGCTTATCCTTATCAACTTTGTCTTCATTTTTTGCAGGGACTGTAACGGTATCGGGATTTCCGTCACTAACATATTGCTCTTCTCTGGATAAATTCTTAATCCACCATGCCAAATCACCTTCTACAGGATTAATTCCCGAAGCTCTAACCCTGTGGGTTGAGAGGGGATTAAAATCCTTCGATACCGGAGATTGGGCCGGGTCCCAGCCTACCTCCATAATTGCCGCGTGCTCATATTCCACTCCGTCATAACTGCCTTTTATAACATAATTCTGAAGGTCTTTGGATGGAAGAAGTCCGTACGGAAGAGAAAAAGTAACCATTTTATATCCGGGTATGAGCTCAGCAATGGTCTTTTGGTTTTTCCCAATCCCTTCCTGTATTTTTTCGGCACTTGTGGTATCTTTCAAATTTATATGGGTATAAGTATGGTTGCCAATTTCAAATCCTTTGTCAATCAAATATTTGAGCCTCTCCTGAAGGGTACCTTCACCCTGAAAAGTGCTGTTGCCAAGGTTTACATAGAAAGTACCTTTAAGTCCGAAGTCGGGATGCTTCTCACAAAACTCTTCCATAATGCCTACCGCAGACTTCTTGTTCGCTTTAAGAGTTCCGTTTTCTTCAACCAAATTAAACTGTCCGGCTGTCCCGTCATCAAATGTAAAAATCATGGGAATGCATCCTGCAGGCACTGAAATATTGTTATTCAAATAATCACTCATGCTAATAAGCCTATAACCGTCATCATACAAGCTTTGAAGCAGCTTTTCAAACTCACTGAAAGTAGTAGTATACTCTCCCTTATCATAGCTTGTAGGGGTAAAAGACTCCACAAAATTGTGGAACATAACAACCATTATTTTGCCGGCTTCATTGGGCTTGACGCTCTGAACGTCAATTGTGGGCGTAGGTATGAGCGTCGGTGTTGGCGTCGGAGCCGCAGAAGTATTATCCGTCAGTCCTGCATCTTGTCCCGTGGTATTTGGAACCGGAGACTTTGAGTCGCCATTTAGCTTTGGACTGTTGCATCCTGTAAGCAATAAAGAAAGAGACAATGCTATTGCCGGAGCAATTTTTACAATTCTTGATTTAAAGAAAGATGTCATTTTGAATTACTCTCCTTCGTCATTTGTGCACTGAGCTTTTATATGTTTACTCATAATAATATACTTTAATTATATAGACATATACGACACAATTCAAATACAAATTACACCTTGATTGCACTTTTTTATATTTTTCTATATTTTAGTCCTTTATTTAAGTTTACGCAATGCATCCTTTTCAAGAATTATGTCGGATATTCGAAGTTCCTTTTGATATTTTACTATTTCATCCTCATAATCCTTCTTGTCGAGAACCTCACCGCTCTTTATGTCATAAACAGTGTCATCCTCGCTGCAGTAGTAATAGTCGTCCGTCAGCACCGAACCGTTTCTTAATACGGCATAACCCTTTTTGGTATTCAACAAGTCTTTGCCCATAGCATAATAGTTATCAAACCCCATCATATTGGCTATCATGGCGAATATATCTATCTGCCCTCCGGTTGTAGTAACGGTTTCTCCTTCCACTCCCGGACAGAGTACCAGCAAAGGTATCTTTTGAAGCTTTATCCAATCAACTTTGCTGTCGGACAGTTCGAGGAATTCCAAAAGTTCTTTAGCCTGGGTCTTCGGAAGCCCCGTATGGTCACCGTAAATAACAATAAGACTGTTTTCATATAGCCCCATTTCCTTAAGTCTTTCTATAAAACGCCCTACGGCAGCATCGGCATAATTTTGAGCCTTAATATAGTTCCCCAGATAAGTCCTGTCATATTTTCCGACATCAAAGGTCTGTTTGTCTTCAAAATAGGAATAAGGGTGATGTCCGGAAAGGGTTATGAAAAACGAATAAAACGGCTTTGTAACATCAATTATATCCATGGACTGTCTGTAGAACGAATCGTCACTTAATGCCCAGCCTCCCCAGCCAATATATTCGTCCATAACATAGTCGTTGGAGCTTATAAAAGTATCAAAACCTATAGCCTTGTACATTTCGGTCCTGTTCCAGAATGCGGGACCATAAGCATGCAAGGCGTACGAGTTATAACCTTCTTTCTTCAACTCTTTAGCAATTGTATTATACTCATTGGTTGCAAACCTAAAATATGCAGCCCCTTCTTTTGCAGGGTACAATGAAGTATTGGTCATAAATTCTGCATCCGACGTATTGCCCCCTGCCACCTGAACATAGATATTGTCAAAATACAAGCCTTCCTTCACAAGCTTGTTTAAATTTGGCGTTATTTCTTCACCGTTGATTTTTCTGTCGATAAGAAAATGCTGAAGCGCCTCCATCTGAACAACTATAAGGTTTTTACCTTTTGCTATGCCGTAAAATCTATCGGTAAGTTCGCCATCCTCCCCGTTTTTCTCTTCGAAAAAGGATATCAGCTCATTTTTCTCATCGGTTTTAAGCTTTTTATCCCTAAGGTAGTTTTCCTTTAAATATTTTTTTACATCATAATAGTGAAAATAACCTATGCCAAAGTTCTTTACAATATAATTGTTGTCGTACTCGGACATGTCATTTTTGCTGTAAGCCATTTTAAAAGAACCGAAAGACACCACCAACAGTACCGCCACCACTATGCATCTCTTAAGCAACGGAAGCTTGTTTTGCCCAGTCCTTTTGGAAAGTACAAACGACATTACCGCAAAAACAGGAATATCCAAAAAGTAAAGTATGTCGCTACGTCTAAAAAGACTCATGATACTTTCTTTTACCGGTCCCAAATAGCGCGCATTATAAATTACCGGTATTGTTATAATTGTGTTGTAATAGCGCAAATACAAAGCATCTGAAAGAAACAAAATCGATATCAGAATGTTGGATATAAAAAACAACAATTTTCTCTTGGTATGAAAAATACTCAACAAAGCAACCAATACCAAGACAAAAGATATTGAAGCAACACCCATGAAGATATTTGTCGTTGAAAAAAGAGGCTTAAAATTAATCTGATTTTGAAATTGGAGAAATACCCCTTTAAATACAACAGAGCATGCAAAAAGCACAGCATAAATAATTCCAAATATATCCAACTGCAGTCTTACATTGGTAAAAATATTGCCCCTTACTCTTTCTATACTGACCTTCATATATAATAACCTCACTTATACATCTTTTATGTTATTCCATTATATGAATTTCCCGCCGGCAATTTGCACTGCCTTTTATTAAATTCAATATTGTGAAACAACTCTAAACATATATAGACTAAAACATATAATGCAAAAAATCAAGTATTAGTTATTGCCTATTTTGCCCCCACTAACTTCTAAAAAGCCGCCGCTGTCTTTTATGTTTCAAATTATTGCATCTTCTAGCTACAGATGAGATATTCTGCGCCTTTGCCGCCGGGTTGTTGTAAATAATTCGTTTTACGAGAGGCATGGTCAAAATTTTTATCAACCGGTCATAGTCCTCATTGCTAAATTCATTTACCATCTTTCTAAATTCATGAATCTTAGCCGTATGTTCTTTTATAGGTCTTATCAACTCACTGTAATCCTTGTCTTTTATAATCGCTTGGGCTGCAAGAATTCCGCTTTCAATAGCGTTAATTGCCCCAAAACCCAAAAAATCATCAATAAGCCCTGCTGCACTGCCAGTCAAATAAATGTTTTCTACTTTTACAGAAGATACATACCCAAGTCTGGTTACAATATCCCTTGTCTCAGTTATTTTATATTTTACTTCTTCTAATCTTGCAAAATTATTCCAGTAGTGGTCAAACTCATGGGTAGAAATATCGTTTACAGACAGCAACAATCTTCCGTCTCTTTTACTATGGGGGGACAAAAAACCATAGCAGGCTTTGGAATACTCCCGGTTAACCCACATTTTTGCAGAACCTACTTTAAAATCCCCCAATACCAGTGCAACTCTTGTATGAACAGTTGTAGTTGTGTGCCACACCCCAAGGTGATTTGCAACGGTTTCATCACCCGTGGCTACAATGACATGGTCAAAATCTTTTTTTATATCGTCAACATTTATATAGGTGTCAAAATGTATGGGTGCATTTACATGTCTTGCAATCTGATTTTCCAGAGAGTTTTTTTCGTCGCCTCTCATAAACACATATCCCAATCTTCCGCTTACAGCACCTTGTTTTGAAGGTCCCTTCATTACTATTTCCTTTAGCGGACAAAAGGGTACAAGATTCAAATTGTATTTTTTATTGAAATATTTTACAGGATTTGTGTAGCTTCTGTCAAACAATCTTAAAGTTGTACTGGAATACATATAGTTTTCGCCTATATAAGATTTTTTCTCAAAAATAACCGGAGATATCTCATTCCTTTCCAATTCAAAAGCACAAGCCAATCCCGCCAATCCGGCACCAATTATGGCCACTTTCATAATATCCCACCTTGCTGCTTCACTTATGTTAATTAACAAAAATTACTGTACCTTCATAATTAGTATTACTTTAACATTGCTTCCTTATTAATTTACAAGAATAATATCTGCAAAAAAAGTCAAAAATATTTATTGATTAATTTATTTTTGCTCTTTGGGAGGATTTATGGAAAGGTTGTCACAACAATATATTTTAAATATAGCTTTCACCGAGGCAATAAACAGAGAAGAACTCCTATTGAAAAAATATGAAAACTATTGCAAAGAGGCAAAAGATAAGGAATTGAAAAAAATTCTCAGGGACTTTTCCCAAACTTCCCGGGACCATATAAAAATGATAAACGACAAGATGATTTTGCTATCTATTGATAAAACTTGATTAATTTACTTGCCAAGTTCTTATGCTCATTTTTTGAATACCATAAAGAAAGTATGGTGATTGTTTTGGAACAAATTGATATTTTGCAGGATTTGCTGCATGATAGAATTTCGAATGAAATGTTCTATAATCAAAGCCTTATTTATGTCAAAAATCCTGAAGCAAGACAGGTTTTTACCCAGCTTAGGGACGATGAAATGAGAGCTATAGTAAATCTTCAGCAAAAAATAGACAGACTCCAATCGTCAGAGGGGATTATTTCCAAATTGTTCCCTTTAAAACCCAGAGTATAGCACATTGACTTCAACTATATCGTCCATGGGGAGATAATCTTGTTATGGAGTGGATTATACTATTTGTAGCCAGTTGGATAATATTTTTTGCTTTTATTGATTTTCGGCAATTAAAAAAAAAACATGTGGAGCGGAGCTCTGGCTTTCGCCCTGCAGCTTATAACAGACACGCATGCTATTAACTATGGATTGTATCAAATTAATGAACCTGTAATTGACATAATGGGTTCCTCCCTTTTCTTTACCGTAGGGCCTGTATTCACTGTAGGAACTCTCTTTGCCCAGCTTCATCCTCAAAAAAGATGGCTCAGAATTATAAACATATTTGTATTTTCAGCACTCTTTTATTTTCAGGAAGCTTTACTTATCTTAACCGGCAACCTTGTTTATACCAACTGGCACTTTACCAACAGTATTGTTATCAATATATGTGTAATGATTGTATTAAGCTGGTTTTCGATAGTAGTACTGAATAAAAAGGAGGACAAGGCCCCATGAACCTCTGGATGTATATCATACTGTCATTTGTGAACGGTTCACTGGTAGCTGCGTGGCTAACATTCTTAAAAAGATTCGGAGGTATTTGATGTGAAAGTCGCAATAATTGGAGGAGGATTGGCAGGTCTTTCATGTGCTTGCGAGTTGGAAAGACATGGCATAAGTCCGGTAATATTTCACAGAAACGGCTATATCGGCGATCAATTCAGCCATGTTGCAGCTCTTCTGGAAATTCAGCACAGGCCTATAAAAGATGCAATAAAATACATCAAGAAAAATTTTAATATTAGCATAACCCCCGTTAATACCGTCAATACCCTTACACATTATTCTCCCCACAGAAAAACAGTAATCAAGGGAAATTTCGGTTTTTTCATAAAAAGAGGAAGAGATGAAGATTCGCTTCCCATGCAGCTTTTTTCCCAGCTTAAAACATCCAAAATAAACTTCAACACTTATGGGGATATTGACCCGTTGGCAAAGGAATTTGACTATGTTGTTGTCGCAAATGGAAATACTGTGTTCAGCAATCAATTGGGATGCTGGTTTCCCACAATCAGGACATATATAAGAGGTGCAGTTTTATTGGGAGATTTTGACCCAACCAATCTTGTAATGTGGATTAACAAGGACTATTGCAAAAACGGCTATGCCTACCTTACACCCTTTAACGATAAAAAAGCTTCACTTGTATTGGTGGTAAGCGATGTAAATGAAAAAGAAGCTGATCACTATTGGAAGGTTTTTTTGGATTATGAAAACATAAACTACACCATTTTAGACGAATTTAAGCAGGCACATGATACGGGATTTACCTATCCCCACAAAGTTGACAACATATATTTTGCCGGAAATGCCGGAGGTGCAATAGACCCTTTTTTAGGTTTCGGCCAACTGAATTCCATAGAAATGGGCGTAATGGCCGCCCGCTCAATTGCAAATGGAGAGGATTACGAAAAACTACTTAAGCGGGTGACAAAACACAATTATCAGCTTTATCAGATGAGAAAAGCCTTTAATAGCGCCAGCAACGATGCCTATGATTTTATATTGGCTTCAATAGGCTTTCCGGGTATTCGCCAGATTTTATACAACACAAGGTTCGACATTATAAAAAACTTTGCCCGGATATATTGGCTGAAAGAAAAAATAAGCAAGAATAAAAAGCAATAGCTGCAAAGATTTAAGAAAGTCCCGGAACCGGCCTTTTTTTGCTCAAATACTGGTATATCAGATAAATCCACAGGTAAGTGACAATATAAGTAACTAAAGACCACGGCACCGGTTTCCATCCGGTAAAGACTATTGTTTGAAGTTTGACACTAAAATACTCAAAGATTAGCATAGCCGCAATCCATGCGACTGAGTATCCCAGTACAGCCTTTTTCTTTTTAGGCAAAAACATTGTATAGATGATATTCAAGGCAGGATATAATAAAATTGCCGACAACACAATATAAATTAATGAGTCTTGAGGATTAAGATAATAATAAAGCCTAAAATAACCGCCTAAAACCGTTTCGTAAACCATCGAATATGCAACTGTCATAATGCCTACAATGCCGCTTCTAAAATCCAAGGGTTTAAAATAAAGACATATAATCAGACTAACCCATACCCCGAACAATGAAAAATAAAAAAAGATGTATCTCATCATTATCACCCTGCAATTATTATTCTCACAGCCCAAAAAGAATAATCAGACATTATTTTCTTTTGTCGCGTTTTGCATATTCCATATTTTTCAATACAGCTTTAAGCCTGTATTGGTCTATAGGTGTCCTTATTACAGCATCAATGCCGGTATTGCTATAATCATCAATATTTATCAAGTCGCAGGATGACAAAATACACCTTATCTCCGGAAAACGGGCTTTTATTTTTGAAGCAAGTTCGTCACCATGTGTTTCTTTCATCACACGGTTTATAATAATATAATCGGGACGCATGGCTAAAACCTTGTCAATGGCATCATATTCGTCAGCTGTAGCGGCAATATATCCTATACTGTCCAGCATGTCTTTTAGTATCAAATTTTCGAATTTGCTATCATTAACAAGAAGCACTTTCTTCATTTCCGCTATCTCCTGTCTTTGTGAAAATCAAGTATTTTCATCGCAAAAATCCTTTAGGACATACCCTGATGCAAATACCGCACACAGAGCCCCTGCCTATGTGTTTAAAGTTCTGATTCATATAATCGCTGCACGCTTGCGCATCAACAATATGACTCCTGTCGCAGCCTTCAGTCCAGCTATTCCCCGTCAAGGCCATTGCCGGGCAGCTGTCGACGCAAATTCTGCAGTTGCCGCAGCCCTCGTGGACAGTATGCGCCGTAAAGGGCAGCTCCATATCTGTAAGTATTGTCCCCAGCCTTACTCTAGGACCGAATTTTTCGCTGATAAACAAGCCGCTTTTCCCTATCCATCCCAGACCCGCTTTTACAGCAGCGGTCTTATGCTGAAAAATGCCCGAGTATCTGTCCTCCAAGTCATTAACCGTCTGGGAGGCGGGTACTGCCATAGCATTATACCCCATGTTCTGAATCTCTATCTGTCCCCTTAAAGTTATCTGGTCTATCAAAGTATTAACCGTCCTGTAATGATGAAAGTAAGTATAGGTCGGCTTGTCGCTTATTTGGTCAATAACAAAATCGGAAAGTCTTACCCCAACAGTTATAGCATACCTAACCTTTTTAAGGCTTTCCGGAAGGTATGCTTCAACATCTGAGCAGCCTACAAAAGATGCTCCAAGCTCTATTAATTTATTCTGAATTTTCTCAAAATTATTCATTTCCGAAAAACTCCTCACGCCATTTTTTATTTTTCATGCCTACACACATTAACATATTATAAAACATACACTACATTTCTTCCATCATATATAATAATTTATCGGCAAATTTATGTAAATTCAAACACAGTTAAAATATGATTTGTTTTAGGGCAATATGGCACAATTCATTCATACTATGTTATAATACACTCAAAATATGTTACTATTGATCAATAAAAAAGCCAAACTAGCTGAGCGAAAGGAATGATTATTGCTATGAGTATCGGCAGCAACAAAGAACTTGCGGAAAATAAACTAATTTTACTTTATATTATTGATAAAGTAAATATACCCATAAGTAACCTGCAAATAACAAAAATCATCCTGGAAAACAAATTTATGAATTATTTCACGCTCCAGCAGCTTCTCAATGAGCTTTGCAGCAGTAATTATTTATTGAATGAAAATGTTGATAACAAAGCATTTTACACCATTACTCCTTTGGGTAAACAGACCCTTGGCTATTTTATCAACCATATCCCCAGCGGTATAAAAAGGCTGATTGACAACAGCATAGCCAACATAAGAAGCAACATCAGAAATGAAACCTTTATATCGGCCGACTATATTCCCGGCGGTGAAAATGACTTCACCGTTTCGTGTCAGGTTAGGGAAGACAATTTTAATCTCATCGATTTAAAGATTACCGTGGGAACAAAAAACGATGCAAGAAGAATTTGCGAAAACTGGAAGAAGTATTCTCAGGAAATATATAGCGAAATTATTGAAAGCCTTATAAAAGACAGAACAGGAAGCGATGAGCAAAACCCTTGATTTTATTTTGCCTCTTGGAGTAGAACGAAAGAGGCAAAAGCAAAGGGACAAGATGTCCCGAGCTTTTATTGGAATACTGAGCCCTTTACGGGGCTCTTCAAACATCACTTTTTTACTTAAAAGAGATACAAGAAAACTACGGAAGTTCTATAACCTTGTTTTCCTTTGACTCCTTGTACAAAACAAATTTATTTCCTATAACTTGGACTACTTCAGCTCCTACAAGACTTGCCGCCTCATGGCATACTTCTTTTGTATCAACCATAGCGTTTTTAAGCACTGCAACTTTTATAAGCTCTCTCGCTTCTAAAGCCTCGTTAAACTGCTTTATCATATTGTCATTTATTCCACCCTTGCCAATCTGAAAAATCGGTTCGATGTTGTTTGCCAAACTTCTTAAATAACTTCTTTGTTTACCTGTAAGCATATACCCTCTCCTTGTTGATTATCTCCATTTATAATTAGATTGTAATATTTACAAACCAAATCAAAATAATGGGGATAGCTGACTCTATCCCCATTCATGTCTTAGTATGCCTCAACTTCCTTCCGGCTTTTTCTCCTTTGAACCTCATATCTCGGATGCCCCTTTTTCCATCCAGCCCTGGTCTTCTCAATAACTTGGGATGTTGCTTCCTCGTTTAGCACAAAGTCATCCTTCATAAGGCAATAATATGCCGCACTGCCGGTTTTACAGTTTCCACAATTAAAACATTCCATAAAGCTTACTAATGCCCCTCCGTTTTATAATGCTTATATTTAATTTGATATATATATTTTACAACATATAGTGCATATCTGTCCAGCAAATCTTTTTGTATACATTGTTAAGACAAACAATTACAGGATATTAAAATAAATTTTATCTATAATATTCAAATTCCAAATCATACATTCTTACGGTATCTCCTTCATTAATCCCCATGTTTTCCAAAGCATCAACGACACCTTTTTTCCTTATTGCCCTCTGGAAATATTGCAACGACTCATAATTGTCAAAATTGGTGGATTTGACCAGTTTCATTACCCAGCTTCCTTCAACTACAAAAACATTATTTTCTTTGCGCACTTTAAAAGGCTCTTCTTCCACTGCCGTATACACTACTTCATCTTTCTCATCACCTGTAAGGATGATATCGGGGAGCTCTTTTACTTTTTGTGCGGCATAATACACCAACTCTTTAAGACCCTTGTTGGCTGCAGCGGATATGGGAAAAATCTTATATCCCTTAGGTTCAACCACTTTTCTGAATTTTTCCAGATTCTCCTGGGCCCCTGTAACATCCATTTTATTTGCTGCAATAATCTGGGGTCTTTCGAAAAGTACCGGATTGTATTTTTTCAGTTCATCGTTGATTATTTCGAAATCCTCAATCGGGTCTCTTCCCTCGGACCCTGAAATATCCACAACATGAATAAGAAGCTTTGTTCTTTCTATATGTTTTAAAAATTCATGTCCCAATCCCACACCTTGGTGCGCACCTTCAATAATTCCCGGTATATCGGCCATTACAAAGGCATTTTCGGCATCAATGTTTACAACACCCAGGTTTGGGTCAATTGTAGTAAAATGGTAATTAGCAATCTTTGGCTGTGCAGCTGTAACCATTGAAAGAATTGTTGACTTGCCCACATTGGGAAAGCCTATTAATCCTACATCAGCCAAAAGTTTAAGCTCCAATATTACCCACATCTCTTCCCCAGGTTCTCCCGGCTTGGCAAAACTGGGAACCTGTCTTGTGGGAGTTGCAAAATGCTGATTTCCGGCTCCACCTCTGCCGCCTTTTGCAATTACAGTCCTCTGCCCGGGTTTTACCATATCGGCTAAAATCCTGCCGGTTTGCTCATCCCTGATCAAAGTTCCCGGAGGAACCTTGATTGTCAAATCTTCCCCACTTCTTCCGGAACAGTTGGAGCCGCCGCCGTTTTGGCCGTTTTCAGCTTTGTAACGGGTTCTGTACCTGAAATCCTGAAGCGTCCTAAGACCCTCATCCACAATAAAAACAACATCTCCGCCTTTTCCGCCGTCTCCGCCGTCCGGGCCGCCCTTGCTTATGTACTTTTCCCTGTGAAAGGATACTGCACCGTTTCCGCCGTCTCCGGCTTTTATATAAATTCTTGCACTGTCAACAAACATTGTATTTCAACTCCATAGCCCATACTGTAATACAGAATCTTTCTACTTATTAGTATTACACAAATATAAAAATTAAATCCCGGTAAAACCGGGATTTATAATTTAATCTTTATGCTGGAACAATACTTACTTGTTTTCTGTCTTTACCCAATCTTGAGAACTTCACTCTTCCGTCTACCAAAGCAAAGAGTGTGTCGTCCTTCCCGATTCCAACATTCGCACCGGGATGTATTTTTGTACCTCTCTGTCTAACCAAAATGTTCCCGGCCGTAACAAACTGCCCATCGGCTCTTTTTACACCAAGTCTTTTAGATTCACTATCACGACCGTTTCTTGTACTACCCACTCCTTTTTTGTGGGCGAACAATTGCAAATTAGCCTTTATCATCGGTCAACACCTCCTTATCCAAAACCGATACATACTTTGCATATCCAAGTTCAACTTGTTTTAAACCTATTACCACAGTCTCAAGGATAGTTTTAACAAGCTCTTTCTTTTCCTCCGGTATATCCTTTGGAACAGTACATCTCATATATCCGTCCTTTTCGGTATACCCTTCTATTCCGGCAAGCTCCTCTAAAGCACCTGCCGCCGTATATGCCAGAGCCGACACAGCCGCACATACTATATCTCTTCCGTGCCTGCTGTAGCGCGCATGCCCCCTAACTTTAATTTCGCGTATGAAACGCTCACTATCCCTGATTACTTCAACTTTAATCATTGAATATTACCTTATGCATTTATCTTTTCAATCTGTATTTTCGTATAAGGCTGCCTATGTCCTTGTTTTCTTCTATAACCTTTCTTAGGCTTATACTTGAAAACAATAATCTTTTTATCCTTGCCGTGGCTCAATACTTTTGCAGTAACTGACGCATTGCTTACGAACGGAGCACCAAAGCTCACTTTGTCCTCTTTTGATACAGCTACAACTTTGTCAAAAGTAACTGTAGCGCCTTCTTCATTCGCAAGCTTTTCAACAAAAACCACGTCACCTTCCTGGACCTTGTACTGTTTTCCGCCTGTCTCAATTATAGCGTACATATAAAACACCTCCCTACCCAGTCTCGCCGGCAAAAGGTAGCAGCAATAAAGTAAATTATTGCTTGCATTTACTAAACCTGCACCGAGCGGCTACCGAAATATTTTATCACACAAGTGTATCTATGTCAACTTCTTTTATCTTCATATCCTCATGTTT